>JAGGDZ010000105.1 GCA_024648655.1 Chloroflexota bacterium
AGTTGCCCCTGAGATCAACACTTGGGCGAGTATCGAGTTCGGCAGACGCTCGGACGACACCACCATCCTAGGCGTAACTGCCGACTATGACGAAGTCCGTCTTTACATGGTTCAGCAAGGCGAGTTCATCTCGCCAGTTCACGTCCGCGATGTCGCCTCAGTGGCCGTGCTTGGCGCTGGCATTTCCGAGTCACTCTTTGGACTAAGAAACCCGGTCGGGCAGACCATTAAGCTAAATGGCAAGCCGTTTACCATCATCGGCGTTCTGGAGAGCAAGGAGGGCGGCTTTTTCGGCTTTCTGGATCGCAACATAATGATCCCCATAACCACCGCCCACTACCGTCTGCGTTTCCAACCCAACTCCGAGGGCGAGATACAGGTTGGAACAATCAGTGTTCAGGCAGCTTCCCCAGAAGTAACCGAGAGCGCGGAGCGTGAGATAAGTGAGATCCTCCGTCTGCGCCATCGCATCCTCAATGAGGACGACTTCACCATAACCACGCAAGAGCAGGCGCTGGAGGCGATAGAGAGCGCGGTCGGCGCATTCACCATCTTCCTGGGAAGCATAGCAGCCATAAGCCTCCTGGTAGGCGGCATTGGGATAATGAACATTATGTTCGTCTCAGTGACCGAGCGTACCCGCGAAATTGGCATCCGCAAGGCTATGGGTGCGAAGCGCCGCGACATTCTGCTCCAGTTCGTTACCGAAGCCTCAGTGCTAAGTTTTGGGGGAGGGCTTGTCGGCCTTGCTCTGGGCGGTCTCATTACGATGGCAATGAACGGGCAGGACTTCCTCAACGGTCCGACATTGGAGACATCCATAGATATCCAGATCACACTGCTGGCGTTGGGCGTATCCATCGGCATCGGCCTGTTCTTCGGGATATACCCTGCCCTGCGTGCCGCCAGGCTGCACCCCATAGATGCTCTCAGGTACGAATAGATCCTGCTCCTGGCAGCCACGGGTTGACTGGTCCCACCGGGCAGTCACGTCACCTTCCACGAAGCGTTGGTCGCGTTTCCTTTGGCTCATCTTTAGAATTTAACTAGACGTTAACCTTGCAATTC
>JAGGDZ010000097.1 GCA_024648655.1 Chloroflexota bacterium
CACAAGATCGATGTCGCAGACGGCTACATTCGAGCCACGCGCCGCCAAAACGAGAGCGATGCCTTCCCCCAATCCTCTTGCGCCGCCCGTTACGAGGGCTACCTTGTCTGCCAATTGCATCTCATCACCTCATATAATAATTTCCATCTCAATCTCGTCACGCAAAGGGATACCGTCCATTCCCACCAGGGGAATCTGTGGTTTGAGCAGTCTCGACTGCGCGAGTGAATTGGGATACACGGCCGCAAGCGTAAATCCGCGCTTCTGATAGAAGTGAAGCGCGCGCAGATTATCGTTAGTCGTGATGAGCCATAGCCGCGCGCATCCCTCAATCGTCGCCAAATGCTTGACAGCGTCTATAAGCGCGGAGCCAACCCCCACGCCCTCTCGCATCGACTGCATCAGAATGATTTCGCACTCGTCACCTACGATATTGTATGCCAGCAGACCGACAGGTTTGCCGTCCTGCACGGCAACAAAGCCCGGATGCGCCAAGACGTCATGTAACACTCCTCTGCTGACCATCGCTGTGGAACCCCAGCATGCGTTAAGCGTCTCGGAAATCCATCCCCTATCGTCGGCGCATACGGTTCGTACCTCAAAGTCCTTGCACACCATAAGCGCCTTACTCACATCGAGGTTCCTTGCCAAAAGTACGCTGCGGAGTACCCGGATACAGAGAGAAGTGCGTATGCACGGCAAGCCAGACTCCATCGCGCCGCTCGAGCGTAACGGTCGCTCTCCCCGGACGATAGAATGGCTGATGGTTGCCGTCAAAGCCGATTGAAGTCCATGTGACCACACCCCAAGCCTGATCGCCGCTGCCGTGTGCATAGACATTATCCAGGTCCATCTGGAAGTTGCTGATGTTCCCCCAGATGCTTTCCCATTGTCCTTCGCGCAGTCTGCGGCGTCCACGCACGATGTCCATCGCAGTGCCGAAAGACACCACATCCTCGGCGAAGATACCTTCTGCGCCATCATAATCTACGCTGGCACAATATCGCTCCATCAGGGCGAACCACTGCCTGACGGCCTCGGTGGGATTGCTTGTCCTTACCGGCGGATTGATTTCGGTCATTGTTCATCCATTCCTAAGAAAAAACCGGGAGCTCACAGAGCGGTTCGCAGCTAGCCCTGCCTCATCCAGTCCGCTATGCGCTCGGCAATCATGATGGTCGTAACGTTCGTATTGGCGCGTATGACATCCGGCATGATGG
Source organism: Chloroflexota bacterium (assembly GCA_024648655.1). GTDB lineage: Bacteria > Chloroflexota > Dehalococcoidia > Lucifugimonadales > JADFKI01 > Bin90. Next base: position 1,221 of record JAGGDZ010000097.1, read on the forward strand.
AAGCATCGACTACGCGCAGCCCTTCCAGCCCGTGCACCTCTCCGTACTGATTCACGACCGCCATAGCATCCGACGCAGGGCCCATCTTGCAAGTGCCTGATGAGTGGTGCTGCGTCAGTACATTGCCGAGCAGCCAGTTGTCGAGCGCCTCGTCGCTCGCCAGCTCAGCGTCAGTTGGCGAGACGCGCGTCAATCCCACCTCGGCAAACGCCCCGCTCTCAGTCAACTCGGCGCAGAGCCGCAACGCGCCGCGCAACCTCTCCCTATCAAACGGATCGGTAAGGTAGCGATAATTAACAAGCGGCTGCACATGCGGGTCAGACGAGTTCAATCTGAGTTCGCCCGAAGACAGCGCCTTTTGCAACGCGATGCTGAATCCCGTGGGCGTGATGTCGCTTGTTATATCGAAATTTATGGGCATATGCTCAGTGCGTACATGAAGAGGACGCATCTGCATATCGTTGCGAAACGGCGAGCCTGGGGTGGTGTAGCGCATGCCAATCTGTAGGGAAGGAGCATCAGCGGGGATAGGATTGCCGCTCTCGTACAGCATGAACACCGCCGGGTGGTCGCGGAGGTTCTGCCCAACGCCCGGCAGATGATGCACCGGAGACACTCCAACCTCCTCCAGATGCTCGCGCGGCCCCACACCGGAGAGCATTAGAAGCTGCGGTGAGTTAATCGCCCCGCCGCACAGCACAATTTCACCCGCATCCACATTAAAGGTTTCCCCGCCGCTCTCCGCTTCGATTCCAACAGCTCTAGCGCCATTAAACAGCACACGCCTGACAAGCACGTCCGCTCTGACCGTTAAATTGAGGCGATGCCGCGCCATCTGAAGATACGTCAGCGCCGTACTCATGCGTATGCCGTCGATGCGATTAAGCGCGTAATAGCCAACGCCCGTGGACTCCGGATGGTTCATGTCGTGCGTGAAGGGAAACCCTGCCGCCTGCGTCGCTTCCAGGAACGCGCTCGGAATGGGTAGAAGCTCGTCCTGACCATATCTGCGGACAGGGATGGGCCCATCGGAGCCATGGAAGTCGTCGCCATGGAAATCCAGGTCGTCCTCCATCCTTCGAAAGTACGGCAGCAATTTCACGAATGACCACTCATCGTTGCCCTCAGTCGCCCAATCGTCATAATCCTCCGGAATGCCACGGAAGAACACCTGCCCGTTTATCGCACTAGAGCCGCCTGTAACCTTCCCGCGCGGCAGGCGAAAAGACGGCCTATCAGGAGTTGCCTGCGCTTCATATCCCCACGTATGCGCATCGACATCCGCCCGGTGATACCACGGAAGCACGCCGTATTTGATATGCTCCGGCAGTCGCTCGAATTCAGGATAATCAGGCCCCGCCTCCAACAGCAGAACGGAGCGTCCGGCATCCTCTGATAGCCTGCTGGCGAGCGTACTTCCCGCCGAGCCGGCGCCGATAATTACAGTATCGTATTGCATAACTGACTCCATCGGATACGGATGCGCGATGAATCCGCATTATACACTCAATGAACGCAACATTCTCACCGGAGCGGAGACCGTGATTTTCACTGCTAGACTTGACTTAGACCACCATTTCCATTATAAGTATGCCCCATAAGGTACTCGTTCCTTCTGGTTAAGAGTGTCGGGATAGAGTCGTCAATCTGTCATTATGTGGATTGCATTTAGGAGGAGTAGGATGAACTGGAAACCCACATTAATTTTGGGCGCCTTAGGAGTGCTCGCCTTATTATTAGCAGCCTGCGGAGGAGCCGCACCGGCAGCAGAACCCGTAGCGCCGGCTCAGTCGGCGCAGGCACCGGCAGCACCCGCACCTGCTCCGGCGGCGCCAGCACAGGCACCGGCGGCGCCAGCCGCACCAGCACCAGCCGCACCGGCAGCACCAGCAGCGGCGGCCACACAGCCACCACCGGCAGCTGCTACGGCAGTTCCAGCCGCAACGTCGGCGCCGATTAGGCAGGCGCCTGAACAGGTTACCAAGCCAACCGGCACTCTTGTTACGGCTACGGTTAGCGTACACACACCGAGCGGTTTCCCAACGGACTGCCTC
>JAGGDZ010000376.1 GCA_024648655.1 Chloroflexota bacterium
AAAATCCTATAATCTTCGAAATGACAATTGCCGTCACCGAGACCATCAGGCTCAAGCGAGTGCCGGCAATCACCCTGCTCAGCGTATCTCTGCCGAGGCCGTCTGTCCCCATGGGGAACTCAAGGGATGGCGCCCTCAGTAGAGCGCCATAATTGGATTTCAGCGGGTCTTCAGGAGTCAGCGCCGGCGCGAACAGCGCAACCAATGCCATGAACAGTAGAAACACCGCCGCCCCAGTCCCCAAGACGGAAGATCGAGCAAATCGATTCGTGTTCTCAAAGAGAGAATCGATTCGCGACCGTCGCCCGGGTTGAATCTCCACAAGCAAATGTTCGGTGTTTTGGGTCACGCTCACCTACTCTGTGCGCCAGCCCGGCAGGACACTATCTGCTCGACCCGAAGCTACTGATACCTGATACGGGGATCTATCAATCCGTACGCTAGATCGACCACCAAGTTGATGACTACGAACACTACCGCATACAGAAGCACGAGGTTCTGAATTATCATCCAATCCCGCTCCTCGATACCGCCAACCAGGGCTGTCCCGAGTCCGGGCACAGAAAACGCCCTCTCCACCGCCACTGAGCCGCCAAGCAGGAACGCAAGCTGTAGGCCGGACAGCGTTATCACGGGAAGCAGGGCATTCCGGACGACGTGCCTCCACATCACCACACGCTCCCCAAGCCCTTTTGCTCTGGCAGTTCGGACGTAGTCCTCCCTAAACACCTCCAGAAGCTGCGTCCGCGCCATACGAGCTATGAAAGCCCCTAGTCCGATACCGAGCGCCAGCGCCGGACCTGCCATAATCTGAAGGTTCTTCACCGGATCGTCCCAGATGTTGTACACGGTGATCGGGGGCTTCCAACTGAAGAAGATGACCGTCACCAGTATGAAAGTCATTCCCAACCAGAAACTCGGGACAGCCATGAACAATGTAATGAAGAACCTGGCTATGTAGTCAAGCGCCGAGTTTCGCCACGCCGCCGCGAGGATTCCAATCGGCAGACCGACTATCCACGACACAATCACCGCGGCAATGCCTATCTGAATCGTCAGAGGACCCCGACGCAGTATAGTCGCGCTGATCGGCTGATCCGTCCAGAACGAACTGCCCATATCCCCTCTGGCGACATCCCCTATCCAAGCCAAATACTGGATGACCAGCGGCTTGTCCAGCCCCAGACTCTTACGCGCCGCTTCCAGCTCCGCCTCGCTCAGAACGTATATCCCCGTATTCTCGCCGAAGATCTGTTCGAGCGGATCGCCAGGAAGCAGCCTCATCGCAACGAAGATCAGCACCGTGACTCCGAACACGGTTGGAACGGCGAGTGCCAGCCTTCTGAAGATATAAGTCTGCATGAATGTGTACTTCCAGACTCGTCAGACGGG
>JAGGDZ010000090.1 GCA_024648655.1 Chloroflexota bacterium
CTAGTACGACAATGTCTTCGATCCGGACGCCGCCCCACCCGGGGAGGTAGATGCCCGGCTCGATTGTGAAGACCATGCCGTCTTCAAGTACATCTTCCTCTGCGGTGGGCCCCACATGCGGGTACTCGTGGACGGCGAGGCCTACGCCATGCCCGAGGCTGTGCCCGAAGTCGTCGCCGTGCCCGGCGTCCGCGATAATGTCCCGTGCGATGGAGTCGCATTCTTTCCCGGTCATGCCTGCCGTCACTTGCTCTTCGGCCGCGAGCTGCGCCTGAAGCACGATGTCGTAAATTTTACGAAACTTTTCGTCGGGTTCGCCGATGAAGACGGTGCGGGTTAGGTCGCTGCAATAGCCTTGATACTTTGCCCCCATATCGATGACGATTGCATCATTGGGCTTTATGACGGTCTCGTCCGCCCGGTGGTGGGGGAGCGCGCCATTGGGACCTGCGCCGACGATAGTGTCAAAGGAAATCATCTCCGCGCCGCGCTCGCGCATCGCTTTTTCCAGCTCCCACGCTACGGCTTCCTCAGTGATGCCCGGCTCTATCTGCGGAGCAACTTGATCAATCGCCTCGTCTGCGATGCGGATAGCCTCGGTGAGCAATGCGAGTTCGTTCGCATCTTTGAATATGCGCAGTTTTTCAACGATGCCGGATGTGGGTATAAGTTCAGGGTCGTTAGAATTCTCGGCCTCAGTGATTGCCTTCAGGAATGCCTCATGAACGGAGACGGTTACATCCTGACTCTCGAAGCCGATGCGATTGACGCCGTGTTTCGCCGTCCATTCGGGGAACCAGCCGAGGCCGCGCTGGACGCGGTGGATATTGAAGTCGGGCGCCTGATTGCCCGCCTGCTCGACGTAGCGAAAATCAGTAGCGAGCGTGGCGTCGTCGCGGGATACTAGAAGCCAGCCTGCGGAACCGGTGAAGCCGGACATGTAGCGGCGGTTTTCAGGCGATGAGATAAGGATGGCGTCCAATTCTTCCTCGTCGAGTCGCTGCCGTAGCTTTTGAAGTTTGAGAGTCATGTAATTCCCTCTTGAATCATAGTTGCTTGAGATGGGTTGACAGATACTCCAGTGCGAAGAGATAGCCTTGCCAGCCGAGTCCGGCAATCTGCCCCTGCGCGACGTCGGCGATGACCGAATGTCGGCGGAACTCTTCGCGGGCGTGGATGTTGGACAGATGTACCTCTACTATCGGGAGGCGTGAATCTATCAGGGCGTCTCTCAGAGAGACGCCGTAATGAGTGATTGCGCCCGCGTTGACTACTATACCTTCGACATCGGGAGTAAGGGCTTGTAGGTAGTCCACCAATGCGCCCTCGTGATTAGACTGGTAGAACTCGGTCTCGACTTCGAGATCGCGTGCCTTCTCAACGACAAGCTCCTCTATGTCAGCGAGAGTCTTGACGCCATAGTATGACTGCTCGCGCCTGCCGAGCATGTTCAAGTTGGGGCCGTTGAGAATGACAATCTTCATTTCGCCAAAGTCTAGCCACTGATCTTAGTCTGTGCCATGTCTTCGATGAAATTGGCTATGGCGGAGTGGTCTGCGTCGCCTTTTCCTTCGTTCATCAGCGAGCCGATAACCTGCTGCGCCATAGCGGTGAATGGCAACGGAACGCTGAGTTCGCGCGCTGTCTGCAAGGCGTTGTTGAGGTCCTTCTGGTGCAGGCGGATGCGGAAGCCGGGGTTGAAGTTACCCTCAATCATCATTGGACCCTTTGCATTGAGCACGTTGCTTCCGGCGAGACCGCCCTTGACCGCTTCAAATACGACATTGGGGTCTAGCCCCGCTTTTTTCGCGAGTACGAGGGCTTCACCGACGGCTGCGATGTTAATGGCGACCATAATTTGGTTTGCGAGCTTTGTCGTGTTGCCGGCTCCGTAGTCGCCGCAGAAGGTAGCGCTGCCCATCGGGGCGAAGACATCGACGTACTTGTCGTACACATCCTTTTTGCCGCCGACCATAATGGCGAGTGTGCCGGAGACTGCACCCGGCTCCCCGCCGCTGACCGGAGCGTCGAGGAAGTCAACGCCCTGCGCTTCGCAGCCTGCCGCGATCTTCTGAGAGGACGCGGGGGCTATGGAGCTCATATCGATGACCACTGAGCCGGACGCTGCGCCTTCCAAAACTCCGTTTGCGCCCAAAATGGCGGCTTCGGAATCTGCAGAGTCGGGGACCATAGTGACTATCAGAGAGTTCTTGGAGGCGACTTCGCTTGAAGAGGACGCGGGGATTGCGCCTTCGGTTGCCATCTCTTCTACCGAAGTTCCAACGATGTCGTACACGGTTACGGTATTGCCAGCCTTCATCAGGTTTCGCACCATCGGCTTACCCATGATGCCCAGTCCGATGAATCCAATA
>JAGGDZ010000094.1 GCA_024648655.1 Chloroflexota bacterium
TACCTACTTGCATAGCGAATAGGACTGTGACTTTGGTTCAGGTAATTGTTTTCCGTAAGCCAGCGAACAGGCTCAACAATAATCCTGTTCCATCTTCCCACAGGAACGCAGCTGCGGTCTGGGAATTGAATTTCGACAGGTTGTGCGTCGCCTTTATGTACGACTATATCGGACAGCGCAATCCAGCCTTCACCGTAATCATTAGTGCCTTCTCTAACAACAGACGCTGGCTGTACCGATGTACTAGATGGGACTGGGGGCGATGTGATTGGAGGCAATTCGGCAGCCTGACGCTGGGTATTATAGGCGGTCGCTTGCTCTGACGCCGTGGCGGAGCGTTCGCCCAAGTGTGGGCCTGCCGATAACTGCGCCCCATCCAGCCCGACGATGGGCGTCTGCGCCGCGCTCATGCTGTCTGCTGTGACGCTCGGACGCCAGAGGGCCATTGCCTTTAAGCAAGTGATTGGGGGCGAATGCGCTATATCGAACTGCACTATCATCTTCTCGGCTATTGGAGCCATCTTGTGCGTTTCGTATATCTCCCATAGCCTACCGTCGGTAACAGCGAAATAGCCGATTCCGTCTTGTATGCAGTAGCCGATGCCTTGTGATGTTGCTTCCTGCAGCGGCGTGCCAAGTTTCTTGGCTTCAACCATTATCATGGGTGTGCCGTCTTTCAGCAGCGCGTAGTCTGCGAAACCTCTGCCCAGCCGATACTCTGGCATAACAAGTGAGGGTTCTTCAGTATCCCAGCCGAGTTCGCGTAATAGAGGGTCGATAAGCGCGGCGCGCGTCAGGGCTTCGCTCTGCCTGAGCGCGGTGCCATGTTCGTCTATACGAGCGCTCAGAGTTTCAACGAGTTCGAGCAAGCTTTCAAGTGGCATGGGACGATCCTTTCACCTAGGGCTGGGCAGCCGCCGGTTGGGCGGATTATAGCACGGCGCAGCGGTGGTTATGTATAATCCCCTCTGTGGTCGATTGGATGGGACTGTCCTTCGTTTGACCGCTTACACATGCAACTGCCGAAGATTGAAAAGGAGCGTTTCGTTGTACCCTCCACATACATTTGCCGCAAATCCGCTGGATCGAGGGGAGGTCGAGCGGCGCGATGAACAATGGATTGCTGACCAAGCCGAAAACCCCGAAAGCCAGTTCTTGCCGTTCAGCAATCTCAATGTACTGCTTGGCGATGATCCTGGACCGATACTGGGATGGCTGTCTCCGGATGGGATTCCATCCGACGGCGCGACTAGCACGCCGACTTTGCTGGGCATGATGGACGGAACGGCGCACTTCGCCATCGAGGTGAATGCGGATGCCGCGGCATTTATTGAGGATTGGACGAGCATGCGCTTTGAGGACTGCAGGGCGGCGGGAGAACTGCTACCAGGGCCGGACGGCGGTATCGTGGCGCAGGCGCGAGCGCAGCTTGACTGGCACAGGCGGCACAGGTTCTGCTCGGTGTGTGGGCAGCCGTCGGAGAAGCGGCGCGGCGGGCAGGTGCGCTTTTGCCCATCGTGCAAGGCTCAGCACTTCCCACGCACGGATCCGGTGGTGATAACCGTTGTGGAGGACAAAGAGGGGGATCGTTGCCTTCTGGGGCAGTCTCGCGGTCGGCTTCAGAGGATGCGGATGTACTCGGCTCTTGCAGGGTTTATGGAC
>JAGGDZ010000232.1 GCA_024648655.1 Chloroflexota bacterium
GTGATGTCGATGGACGACGCCGCTGAAGTCGGCGACGTGTTCGTCACGCTTACCGGCGGCATGGCCGCTATCGGAAGGCGGCACGTGGAGGCGATGAAGGACGGGGCGATCATGGCGAACAGCGGCCACTTCAATGTTGAGATTGACATCCCTGCCCTCGAAGAGCTTGCCGACGGCAAGCAAGAAGCGCGCCCCTTCGTGGAAGAGTACCTTATGGGCGACGGAAGGCGTCTCTACCTACTGGGCGAAGGACGGCTCATCAATCTAGCCGCTGCCGAAGGACATCCGTCAGCCGTGATGGATATGAGCTTCGCCGACCAAGCCCTATCCGCCGAGCATCTGGCACTGTTCGCCCACTCGCTCAAGCCGCAAGTGTACGATGTCCCACGCGAAATCGACGAAGAGGTAGGACGCCTGAAGCTACTGTCCATGGGCATCACCATCGACGCGCTGACTGCCGAACAGGAAGAATATCTAGCAAGTTGGGAAGTAGGAACGTGAATGCCTCCTTTACAGATACAGAGCCAGATAATACAGAGCCAGATAAGATTCAGGAGTACCCTAACTGCTTCGGCTGCGGTAAGAACAACCCATTCGGGTTGCAGCTCGAGTTCCGGCATCAAGGGGATGCGATCGTGACCGAATTCACGCCCGGCGGAACGCATGAAGGCTGGCCCGGCATCGTGCATGGTGGCATCATTTCCACCTTGCTATACGAAGTCATGGAGAATCTCGCTTACCGCAGTGGCATAGTTGCCATGATGCGCGACTTGGAGGTTAACTTCCGCAGGCCCGCAAAAATCGGCAGGCGCATCACCGCAATTGCTCGCCTTGAATTAAGCGCCGGCCGCGAATTGTCGGTAACGGCAACTCTCGTTCAGAACAACCTAATCGCCGAAGGCAGCGCAAAACTCGTCGCCCTAAGCGAAAGTCAGCTACGGAGAATTGGGATGTGAAAGGTGACTAACCAATAAGGATGCCTAACCGTGGAGTGGGTTTTCGCCATATTCATCATTCTAGCCTTAATCGGCTTTGCAATTCTAAGGGAGGTCCTGAGAAACGCTGGTAACCAATGGCGCGCCTCCCAAAACTGCTGCGTGAGCAGTAGAGCCCGGCAAAAAGTGAACTTCACATCCAAGCGTGCCGCTCAAAGTCGAGCTACCCGATACGGAGGCAGCATTTACGAATGCGTCAACCAACCGGGGACTTATCATCATCGTAGCCGTATGTAACACCTGCAACCGTCCCCATGAGGAGAAAGAAAATTGAGCCACACTTTTACAGAGTCCGCCTCATACCTCTTCACATCAGAATCGGTAACCGAGGGACACCCGGACAAGCTCTGCGACCAGATTTCGGACGCGGTACTGGATGCCATCATCAGTGACGACCCCAAGGCGCGCGTCGCCTGCGAAGTCTGCACAACCACAGGACTCGTCGTAGTCATGGGCGAGATTACCACGAGCACCTATGTGGACATCGCGACAATCGTCCGCAACACCATCCGCGACGCGGGTTACATCGACTCCAGCTACGGCTTCGACTACCAGTCTTGTGGCGTCACAGTCTCGGTGCATGAGCAGTCCCAGGACATCCAGCATGGTGTTGACCGCGCCATCGAAGTACGCGGCGAGGGCGCCGCCGAACGGGATGACTACGACGACCTCGAAGCCGTCGGCGCAGGAGACCAGGGCATGATGGTCGGATTCGCCTGTAACGAGACGCCTGAGTTGATGCCGCTGCCCATATCCCTTTCGCATAAGCTCTGCCAGCGCATGGCGCAGCTCCGCAAGGACGGCACACTTCCCTATATCCGTCCCGATGGGAAATCACAAGTAACCGTCGAGTACAAGTACGGTGTGCCTAAGCGCGTCCATACCGTCATCATGAGCACGCAGCACAGCGAGGATGTGGAGCAGGAAGTCATAGCAAGCGACCTCATTGAGTTAGCTGCAAAGGCAATCATCCCCGCCGAGCTTCTTGACGAGAATACCCAGTATTGGATTAACCCATCGGGCAGATTCGTAACCGGTGGGCCCGTCGGCGACACAGGCCTCACGGGGAGGAAAATCCTCGTGGACACCTACGGCGGCTTCGCAAGACACGGCGGCGGCGCGTTCTCCGGCAAGGACCCCACAAAGGTTGACCGCTCCGCAGCCTATGCAGCGCGCTACGTCGCCAAAAACTGTATTGCAGCGGGCTTAGCCGATAGGATGGAGGTCATAGTCTCATATGCAATCGGCAAGCGCGAGCCTACTTCCATATCCATTGAGACCTTTGGGAGCGGCAAGATAGCGGACGAAAAGATAGAGGCACTCATCCTTGAGAACTTCGATCTGACGCCCGGCGGAATCATCCGTGACCTCCAGCTGCGACGCCCGATCTATAAGCAGACCGCGACATATGGACACTTTGGCCGCGACGACCTGGACCTCCCATGGGAGCGGACCGACAAAGCCGACCAACTCCGCAAAGACGCCGGCCTATAACTGTTATCCTACCCGTCCTGTATATCGATGTTAGCCCCTAGGTGAAAAATGCCCATCAAATTCGGAACCGACGGCTGGCGCGCAATCATTGCCGAAGATTTCACCTTCGGCAATGTACGCTTCTGCGCGCAGGGCGCCGCCGACCTGATGAAGTACCACAGCCTTGCCTATCGCGGCTTCATGGTAGGCTACGACACGCGCTTCGCATCCGCCGAGTTCGCTGCAGCAGTCGCCGAGGTAACAGCAGGCAACGGCATCCCCACGCTTCTATGCGACAGGGCAGCGCCAACTCCCGTCATCGCTTACAATCTAGTTGCCAGGGACGCGGGCGCGGGGGCGGTCATCACCGCGAGTCACAACCCGGCTGCCTACAACGGCTTCAAGTACAAGCCTGACTACGGCGGCAGTGCATCCCCCGAAATCGTGGCAGAACTGGAATCGCGCATCGCCGCCGCCGAATCATCAGGCGCAGTGCACCGAATATCTCTCGCGCAGGCGAGCGCCAGCGGCTTACTCGAAACATTCGACCCACAGCCTGATTATCTCAACCATGTCGCATCCTTTGTGGACTTGGCGGCAATTAGAAACGCGGGCTTAGACGTCATAGTGGACTCCATGCACGGCGCGGGCGCGGGCTACCTCGCCAGATTGCTTGACGGCGGCTCCACGCGCGTCATCGAGATTCGCTCCGAGCCAAATCCAGCCTTCCCCGGCATGGCGCAGCCCGAGCCGCTCGCGCATAACCTTCGGCCACTCATAGATGAAGTCTCCGACAGGACCGCCGACATCGGCCTAGCCACGGACGGAGACGCCGACCGCCTCGGCGTCGTGGACGATGACGGTCAGTTCCTCACCACCTTGCAGACCTTTGCACTACTATGTATGCACCAACTCGACACGCTCGGCAGGCGAGGGCCCCTCGTGCGCTCCATCACCATGACCGGCATGATAGATAAGCTCGGCGCAATTTACGACGTTCCCGTGCATGAGACCCCCGTAGGCTTCAAATATCTCGGTCCCGTCATGATGAGCACGGACGCCATCATCGCCGGCGAAGAGAGCGGCGGCTACGCATTCAAAGGCAATGTGCCTGAACGCGACGGCATCCTCAGCAGTCTCATGCTGTTGGACATGATGGTCAAGACCGACATGAGTATCCCCGACCTGCTCGGCGAACTCGAAGACAAGGTAGGACCCCACTACTACGATCGCCTTGACCTTCCTTTCGACGAGGACCTGCGGGATACCATCGTGAGCCGCCTACAAAGCGCCGCCCCTGCATACTTAGCTAGTAAACAGGTCGAGCAACTGGACACCCAGGACGGTTTTCGCTACCTTCTCGAAGGTGGCTACTGGACGCTCATCCGCTTCAGCGGCACCGAACCGCTGCTGCGAATATACGCGGAGGCGGGATCCCCCGATGATGTACGAGCGCTGCTGGAGGAGGCGCGGGAGCTGGTGGGAGTGTAGCTAGTTCTTGGAGACAGAGTCGAGGTACTGAGGTACTGAGGTACTGGTGAGCGATGACCTGAGTACATATAAGTCTGCGGTGGAGGAGCTGACGCAGTGGGTATGGATTGGTGCTGACGGTCTGTCGCTGGGTGAGTCGATGACGGTGTAATCGCGTGGAGTCTGGAATCGTAGGTGGCTGTGTCTTGTTCACTCCTTCCGAAACTCCACATCGCCTCTGGGACTGTTACTTCATCTTGTCCCTTCCCTTTGCCCCTTCCCTCTTCACAGGACTAGATCCTGCCTATGCGAAGGTAGGGGATGGAGATAGGGGATGGAGATGAATGAACTGACGGCTAAGTCGCAACACTGTCACGACCTAACTTCCATCCCTCACCTGATATATCGCCGTCTCCCCGTTGTCGAACACCTTCTCCAGCGCATCGTCCAGTCCATTCTCGAACTTCTTCATCCCCTCCGGAAAGTATATGCGCTCCAGATGCCCTAGATACACATACCTCACGCCGTAATTCCGCATCACTTCTAGTGCTAAGTCAACATCGTTCGTCGAATAAATCGTCTGCACATCACGCGTCCGCCGTCCCACCTCGTAAGCATACCCCCACCTCTGCTGCTCCTGGTGCCACTGCCACCCGATGACGCTCGGCAGCCCCGTGTACATCGACACGCGCCCGCCCCATCGGTATGCTGGCGTCACCGCTTCCAGCACGATCGGCGAGCCTGAAACGTTCTGTTGCAGCCACCGAATGCCCTCATAGTCCGCCGCAAGATAGATTAAGTCGCCCGAATGCTCCCGGAACGCCGTGCCTTCCATAAATGCCACGCCGTTCAGCGTCAGGGGCGTGACATACCCGTCGAACCTGTCTCGCAGCCTGTCCCGTGTTCCCAGCGCCGGATATATCGCCGCGCTCAGTACCAGCGCAGCAAGCGCGACCTTCCACCCCCGCCTGATGTACGCGATGCGCGGTAGGAAGCTCCGCTGTGTCCTGAACAGCCGCCACAACAGGTACGCCGATGCAATCCCAAGCATCACCCACACCTGCAAGTAAAACTTGAATATGCTGTTCAGGCGGTCTATGTCGCCCTCCACCCGCAGGAAGTCCAGCCCCAGCACCAGCGACAGCGATACGAGCGCCAGCATCAGCACGAAGCCAAGCTGCGCCCCGTCCGGCTTGTCCTTCAGCAGTACGCCCACGCCAATCGCGGCTAGCAGCGCCGCCAGTACGAATACGAACGGCACAGTGCTGCCGACAACTCCGGTGAACGCCGCCGTCAGCGCAAAGCCCAGCAGCAACCCGCCAGTTATCACGGAGACGAGCCATCCGACGCTGACGGATTTCCCTTCCCCTCCGTCAAGCACATCGTACAGACTGCCGAATCTGCGTCGAAGCGCAGCGAATTGCCTCTGCGCGCCGTCCGCAAGCTCATCCACGGCGAATGTCCCGATGATGAACACGAACAGCCCCGAAATCGCGAGGAACTGCCAAAGCACCGTAGTATTCGTCGTGGACTCCACGCTGTTGTAGAAGGTCTCGCCCGCAATGTGATACGGTAGGAAGGCGACAAACCCCACAACAACCATGAACACCGTCTTTACGCTCGCCCTAAGCAGAACCGTCACACTCAAGCCGCCGTGCGTCAAAAATTCTGCGAAGGCAATCGCCGCTGCCGCCACGATTAAGTATGTCGGCAGGTCCCAGGTGTTCAACAGCGCGAGAGAGCCGACCGCAGCGCCAAGAATCGCAAGGCGCAGGTTCTCTGCATTGAGCATTGATGACTTCGCCCAATGAAACATGCTCTGACTCACGAGAACCCCGGAAGTGTGGGATGTGCGAATGCCAAGCACGACCGCAAGTGAAAGTCCCAAAACAAGCACCGTGAATGGTATCACCATCATGTGAGCGTGCAGGTCTGCGAACAGAAACGTGAAGAACGGGAACTCCGTTATCTCATGCCCCGGAGGGTCCGGCGGCATCATCCGACTGCTCCGCCAGAAGTCAAACTCGCCGAACGATTCACCGGTAAGCACATTCTTGAAGCCTTTCCCCACTTGAATCGCACCATCCAGGTTCCCTAGAATCGCCACAAACGCTACGCCAATCAAGCCAACCAGCGCGGGCGACAGGCGCGGTGCGGCGCTAAGAATACCCATACTCTCGTCCACTCTGCGCCCGGCAGACCTCACGAGGTTGTACACGATGGAATACACGCCGCCCACAGTAAGCGCAAAGAACGTCGGCACCGCCAGATTGAACGCAACCACCGGATCAATCGCGGTCGCCCTGATGAAAATTGCCGTCAGGAACTGCCCCCAGTAATAGTAGTTGAGGTAACCGCCTCCGAACCACGGGTCGTATGGCGGCATGATGGTAGAACGCAGCACGGCGTTCAGATATGCGAAGTCCATAGGCTTCTCGCCTCCGCGATACGGATGCCACAGGTCCGGGTTTGCCATCCGCACCAGCACGAACGTAAGGAACGCCGCAAGGAATATCAGCTCCGCAAGCAGCAGAGTGCCCCAGCGCCGCCGTATGAAGTCCACGATCTCCCGCCGTCTGAACGCGAGAATGCTGAGAGATACTACAGTTATCAGCGCAATCGCAAGACCGATGGACGCCCGCGAGAATGCCATCCACTGCAAGCTTGCCAGCAGCCACACAACCAGCCCCACGAGCAGTATTCCCAGTGCCTTGCCCAGCAGGTAACCCCTGTCCGAAAGAGGTCGGAAGACGATGAAAGTCAGCGGCAGCGTAACCAGCGCGATGAGTTCGAGCGCGCCAAGCCACGCCAGCACCGGCATGCGGTTCGTCCAGCTGTCGGAATGTATGATGTCGGTCCAAGTCCCGCCACGCTGCTGCATTGCCGCGTCCTCGGGCGAGTACACTAGTCCTATCTCTTTGTTCGCACGCAGCGAGGGTGCCTCCGACAGGGGCGCTCCCTGTTCCATCAGCCACTGAATCTCCAATGCGTTCAGACGCCCCGTGTTCCGGAATATCAGCACCTTCGGGTGGTCATAGACTGAGAAGCTCTCATCTGCATGCCCCAGGTTCAGCGCAAGCGGAACGCTATTGCGCTCCGGAAACCCGGGCAGAACAGGCAAGCCCGGACGCCCAAAGGTGTCATCCACAAAACTGACGCCAAGCAGCGCAGGATAAGATGTCTGCACATTCGTCAGCGTATAGCCAAGCCGCTCAGAAAATAGCAGCCGGTAGTATTCGCTGCTAATGTGGTATCGCTCAGGCAGACGCGGTATCGTGCCGTACAGCCGGTTGCTGAAGAACACCAGGTAGTCAGCATCGGCGAGCATTTCCGCAATATGAGAGGTTTTTTCGGAACGGTCCTGCTCGTACATCGGCAGGTCGTTGAACTCGAAGTCCGAGCGCAGACTCGGCAGCGACTCCTCCCAGTGCTCCTTGAGCACGAATGCCCCGTGCGGCGCATTGCGGTTCAGCCACTCGCTCGCCCGAACACCGGTGTGAACGCTCCCATACACACCGTTGACATACGCGAGCGCGTAGAACGCCGTGCCTGCCGCCACCAGCGCAATCAGCGTTCCAGCTAGTGGACGCAGCGTCCTTCTGTGCGACGCTGCGCGGTCCCATAGCGCCCACAGCATTCGCGCGCCGAAGAGCGTCAGCAGCGGCGCGATGGGCAGCATGTAACGCATAAACTTCACATGGAATGCGCCCGTGACAAGGAAGTACGGCACCACCCAGCAAAGCAGCAGAACTTCAATATGCGTGTTCTTCGAGCGTAAGGGTAGGGTGGCAAACAGAGCAACAAGCGAGATGCCCGCCGCTGCCACAACTGCGATGGCGCTGTACGACACCAGCAGTATCGCTGCCGGCAGCCCCCAGCCCACAACTAGGTACGCCGCGCCAATCTTAAGCGGCATTCCTCGCATCGAAACATAAAGCAGCCCCGCCCACGCCGCGATGCCCAGCGGCAATCCGTACCCCCAGACCGCAAGCTGCCGGATGTGATACCAGTACGGCATCGTGTTGGCGTACTGCCGTGTGTACGGGTAGTCGCGGATGCCTCGTATCATCTCCGACTGCTCGCTCACATGGCTGAAGAACGTGCCCCAATCCAGCAGCGTATATGGCTGTGCGACCATCAGCGCGACGAACGCGACTATACCGCCGCCTACAATGCCCCGTAACGTCGTTTCCACGCGGCGCTCGAATCTGTCAGATGCCTCCTTTCCATTCAGATTAAAGGCGAACATTAGGTGCGCGATGACGAATGGCGCGATGATTGGGAGTTGACTCGCCTTCGTCGCCAGACCAAGCCCTACGAGCGCGCCCGCAAGCAGCGAGTCCCGCATCTTACCCTTCCGCGCCACCCGAACCATGAAGTACAGCGCGGCAATCGCAAGCATCGCCTGAAACGTATCTACTGCGAAGAAGTGGCTTAGCTGGATGTGTGTGACAGCGAGCGCCGTCAGCCCAGCCGCCAGCAGTCCGGTCCTGCGGTCGAACGCCAGCATCGCAATGCCATAGACGGCGAGTATTGTCGCGACGTCCGCAATACCTGACACTGCCCGTCCCAGAATCCGCATGTCATTTGCATTATCAAGGAACGGCTCCCCGACTATCTGTACGACCTTCAGCACATACAGCGGAAAACTACCGTAGTTGAACCAGCGCGGGTTCCACGGACTCTGTTCCGCGTCAAGCAGCAGCCCAAGCTCACTAAGTCCCGGCGGCGAAACGCCGATAACCCTGTCCAGTATCGCGCGCTCATCCGGATGCGGCGTGTATGAGAACCCGTCATCCCACCCCAGCCCGTAGAAGCGCAGCGCGAAGGCAAGCCCGAGGATGGCAATCAGCAGAATGCGTGGGGTCAGCAGGCGGCGGACTTGGGACATAAGGAACGAGTGGGTTTGTGCGGTACGTGAGTCGGAGGTATTGCTAGGAGCGTTCATAGAGGTAAATTTGAATGTCTAATTGCGATTCCTTACAACAAACGTGCCCAGAAGCTTATCATGCGGCATATGCTATGCATCTACCCATCCCCTGACAAGCAAACACGGGGCAGCCCGAAGACCGCCCCGCGCCATGTAAGTCGTGTTCACATTTCCGTTATTCCGGTGAAGCATCCTACCTGCGGAGGCAGAGAGTAGGAAACCACAAGATCTTATGGAAACCCGTCCCAGACTAACCGCAGAATATGGAACGCCTACAGCACATGGTACAGCAGCAGATGCTCGCGCAGTACGTCGTTGGCGAAGTCGTTCTCCTCGTCGCGCAGCACCGAATGGATGTGGTTCGCTTCGTTCTGCCGGTTGTCGTACTCCACAACGAAGTTTCCGCCGTGAATGCGGTAGTAGTGCTTGCTGAATCGCTCCATACCACCGCCCCACGCGAAGTAGAAGTCGTCAAGCCCCTGCTCGCGTATCGCCGACATCTTGTCCTGAGCCACATCTTCGCGGATTGTCGAGACATACTCGCTGATGATTGACATCATCATCTCACGCTGCGCCCCGTTCATCTGCGATCCGGGCAGACCCTCTTCCTGCGGGAACACCGCACGAGAGGAGTTGTATGTCAGGATGTCGTAGGGTGCTTCAGGATAGATTACCGCGCGCCGCTGCTGCTCCGAGCTGAGCCCATTCACCAGCTCAAGCGCCAAGTCCTCCCTGTCGCCGAGAATGCGCTGTCCCTTGTCCGGACCTGCCAGCACCTCCGCCGGGTTCGAGCCGAAGAAAAACGGGGTGGTGGAGATTACCTTGTCGCCCCAGATGCTGTAATGCAGCGACACATGGTGCCCTTCCACGCGCCACGCCCAAGGATTCTCCGAATCCCGTGGGTCGCCGAACACCGTGAAGTAGTACAGTTCGGGGTCGCGCCGGAAGCTGACGATGCCGGCGTCCTTCTCGACCTTGCCCAGCGTCGTTTCCAGGTCGATAATCTGCGCCGCCTGCTTGTACGCGCGCTCCGTAAGCCCGCTTTCCATTATGGCGTATGCCAGCTTGCGCTGGTTGTCGTCCATGTCGCGCAGCGCTAGGCCGTGCCTGTTCAGCGGCGGGTAGTACCAGAAGACGCGCTCGCCATCCATATACTCATAAGTCGCCTTGTCCCGCTGCTCCGCCGATAGGCTGTCCAGCCAGTTCGCCGCAGCGTCCGCCATCGTCGCAGTCGCGTGAGAATGGTTGTGTCCGTTCATATGGGTGTGCTCCTCTGCCATGTGCGCTCCTTTCTTTTAACCGCTCTGCGGTTTCTGCTGGTGTTAGTCTATCATTATTTGATGAGAGATTGCCTGAGAGGTTACCCGAATAACTGGCTCGACCCCAAAGCGCCATGCTATTACGATTTCGTCAGCCTTTGCAGCGTCCTCAGATCGTCAGGCGGCGTCTCTCCCGAGTTGCTGATGTTCGTGTGCGACACCTCGCCCACATAGATGTTCTTCGCCGAGTCAATGCAGATGCCGTGCGGCGATATGAACTGTCCCACTTCCGTGCCGTACCCGTTCCCAAGACGCGCCAGCGTGTTGCCGCGCCTGTCCAGCACCGATACGCGCGGCCCAATGTTGGGCACATTGCGCTGCACCGCCATGCCCCAGCCCAACTCCCCGACATACACGCGCTGATCGTCGGAAATGTAAATTCCGCAGGGACGATGCACATTCGGCCACTGATCCTCGAAATTGCCCTTCGCGTCGAAGATCTGGATGCGATGATTCTCCCTATCCGCCACATAAACATAGCCGTCCGCGTCCGTGGCGATGTTATGCGCGATACTGAACTCGCCCGGGTCCGTGCCCGGCGCACCCCATGAGAACAGTAGTCTGCCGTCCGGCGAATACTTGTGCACCCGAGAGTTGCCGTAGCCGTCGGACACGTAAATATCTCCGGTCTTCGGATCCGTCGCCGTGTGCGTGCAGCGGTTGAACGGATTGCCGCTGAACAACGGCGCGGGCTTTCCCGGAACGCCGATAGTCATCAGCACCTCGCCGTCCAGCGTGCATTGGCGCACCGTATGGTCGCCGTCATCGCTGCAGTACAGCGTATCGTCCGGCCCCACGCTGACGCCATGCGCCCGCGTAAACACGCCCTCGCCCCATGACTTGATGAATTCGCCGTCCTTGTCGAACACCATCATCGGGTGCGGACCGCGATTGAACACATACACATTGTCGTCGCCATCTACCGCGACTGCCGCAACCTCGCGCCACTCATACCCCTCCGGCATCGTCTGCCAGTTCGGTTCTACGCGATACGCAAAATCCCCGCTGCCCAGTATGCAATCGTCTGCCATATCTCTATCCCTCCAAGTTACTCTGCAAGCCCGTTCATCGACTGCTCCGCCTCATCATCCACAAGTGCCAGCATTCGCGCCACGAATTCGATTGCGATTGAACGACTAAATTCAAGCTCATGTTCTTCCATGAAGTCATGGTAGAAATTGGCGTGAAACTTCTCCGCTACGCCGAAATCTGAACGGAACGCCCTGTCACCTTGCTCCTCGGCTATCGCCTCAACTGCCTGTATCAGAGCATAGTGGTTGCCGTACTTCCAACCCCGTCTTTGCGCCAGAGCCATTACTGCGTGCGCCGCAGCGCCCCAAAGCTTCTCCGACCCTTGCAGCACATACCCTTCTGCGAAATAACCGTCCGACTTACGCAGAAAGTCCTGCGCCGTCTGCACGTGCTCGTCCCTTATCAATTCCAACCTTCCTATCGCACCACCGGGCACTGACATAAAACATACGCGCCCCGCGACAGTCTCAACTTCTGTGCCGATTATACACTCTCACGCAGCCCTGTACATACAGGCTCACGGCGGCAAGCCATTGAACAGCGCAGTCTCAAAGCGTATCTTATGAGCGTATGCAACCGCCCTGTTGAACGATGGTATTCAGGCATGGCAACTAAAGGAGGGGACACATGGCATCAAATCAGGAAGGCATCATTCTATCGCTGCATATCTGTGTGGGGCATTTTGAGCCGATGAAGGACGCCGACAGCGTTGAGGCGCTAACCGGCTTTGGCATTGAGGGCGATCGCCACGCCTCTGAGCATCCCGCCCGCAGAAGGCGGCAGGTGCTGCTTATGGACAAGGAGACCCTCGACCATTTCGGTCTGGAACAGGGGCAGATACGCGAGAATATCACTACCGCCGGCATCGACCTCGCATCACTGCCGAGAGGACAGCAAATTTCGCTCGGCGATGATGTTCTGCTCGAAATCACGGGCGACTGCGAACCCTGCGCCTTCATCGAGGGCATCCGAGACGGTTTGCGCGCCGAGATCGAAGGCAGGCGCGGCATGCTCGCCTACGTAACCAGTGGTGGCACCCTCAAAGTCGGAGACGCCATAAAGACCGTCTAATCGGTCAGCCTTATGTGAACAAAAGACGATTTCACAAATACTTGAGAGTAAGATAATCGCAAGAATCCTGCCACAATTTTTCAATCGCCATTCCCGCTCAGCACGTCCCTGCGGTGGCAGGGAGCAGGCATCCGAAAGAGTAGCGCGAGGGCTGCGCAAGAATTCCTTTTCTCCCTGGGCCTTTTCTCCCTGGGCCTTTTCTCCCTGGGGAAGATGGTTAGATCTTGCCGCCCCTCCTCCAATCGCAAGCCCGGTCCCTCACCTGCGCATGCAGCGGGACGCGGGCGAAAAGGTCAAAGCATCCCCCCATTCTGCACCTACTATTACCGCGTCACCCATTGCCTGACGGCTGACCGCTCACAACCCCTTGCGGCATCGCAGCCCAGCGAATAAGATTAGTACCATTATGGCAGAACCAAAGTTGGAATTCACTAATCTGAGCCGGCTGAACGCAGACTCCGTTGGCGAGCCTGGCAAACGCACCTTTCGCATTCTCGCCGACAGCGAGAGCAGCAGCGCCGTGCTATGGCTCGAAAAAGAGCATCTCTACGAACTCGCTATGGGCATTCAGCAGCTCATAGCCAACCTGCCGGAAAGTTCCGACGCAGGCGGCTACATCTCGCACAACCGCGAAGCCCCCGGCTTGACCCGGCTGGAATTCAAGATTGGCAAGCTCGCCCTCGGACACGACGGCAACAACGGCATGTTCCTCATCGACGCCTACGATTTCGAGGACGCCAACGAAGAAGCCGCCACCATCCGAATCTGGATGGACCGCGAACAGATAGAGAGCTTCTCCGAAGAGGCGCTCCGAGTCTGTGCGTCCGGCAGGCCGATATGCCCGCTCTGCGACAGGCCGATTGACCCTTCCGGCCACGCCTGCCCCCGCGTCAATGGGCACGCCCAGATCAGCATCGAATAGTCGGGGATCGAATAGTCGCCTTCCCCTACGAGCAAGGCGTCCCCGCCGCCCTGTTCACAGGGGCACCTATGACCCACCAAGCGCCCGACCCACCAAGTGACACGCCTTGCCTTCAAGAAGACGCAGACGTCGAAGCCAACATCAATCCCAGCGCTCGGATGCGGTCCCCATTCAGATGTCTGAAGAGGATGCCATCCCATTGCTGGAATCTGCCGAGGTCATCGGTGGCTACCGCATGCCTTACGGCTCGAACTACACCTTCATGGTGCACCTCGATGCGGGCGACGGCAAGTGCATCCGCGCCATCTACAAACCCCGAGACGGCGAACGTCCCCTATACGACTATCCCAGCGGCACCCTCTATCAGCGCGAACACGCCACCTTCATCCTCAGCCGCGCGCTCGGCTGGCCCAAGGTGCCGTACACGCTCGTCCGCGATGGCCCCTACGGCATCGGATCTATGCAGATGTACATCGACTGCGACCCGGACATCACCTACTTCAGCCTTATCGAGGAGTACCCCGACGAACTCGCTAGGTTCGCAGTCTTCGATCTGATAGTGAACAACGGCGACCGTAAGGCGGGGCACTGCCTACTGGACGACGCAGGCGACATCTGGAGTATCGACCACGGCCTGACATTCCACCCGCTCTTCAAGCTCCGCACCGTAATGGTCGAGTTCTGGGGCAAGCCCATCCCTGAAGAGCTTACGGGCGACCTTGAGAAACTGCTCGCCGCTCTGCAATCTCCCACCGAAAGCCTTCCCTACATCTTAGGCGATCTGATTGACACGAGCGAAATGCGCGCCCTGACGCAGCGCCTCGAAATCATGCTTAAGCAGGGCAAGCTGCCCGTCCTGGACCCCTATCGGAATGTTCCCTGGCCCTGGGTGTAGTGAAGTATGGTATCAAGCTGTATGGCGCAGATACCGTTCCATCTCGCATGCGAACCACAGCGCCATCGCGCCGCCGCGCTCGTCCCACCCGAACATTGCGGGCCTGTCGAGGTACTCCCGCGTACTCGACATCACACCTGTGCCCGTGCAGACGTCCACGAGCCCGCCGTCGTCGTCGATTCGCTCCGACACACCCTGCCACGCCAGCAGGAGCGAGTCCGTGTATGAATCGTCCAGCCAGCCGAGCCTCATGCCGCGCGCCATCGCATAGCCGACCATGCAAGTTACCGTCATCTCCTGGTACGACCCTGGGAAGTCGATAATCTGCCGCCACATTCCGGATGGCTGCTGGTAGTCGAGCAGCGCCGTTAGGTGTCGCCTGTGCTGTGCCAGCAGTGCGTCTCGGTCGGCGTGTTCATCGGAAAGGTAAGTCAGCGTCTCCGCGTATCCTAGCGCCGCAAAGCCGTTGCCCCTTCCCCAAAACCACGCCGCATTGTCGCAGTGCCAGAACAGCCCGTTGTCCTGCTGCACCACAGCGTCCAGCAGAAAGCGCGTCTGAATGTCCATGTAGCTCGTCTCGTCCCGTCCCAGTTTATTGTGAACAGCCTGCGCCCTCCCCAGCACCGCCCCGTTGAAGAACATGTCCTCAACGCGGTAATCGTGGTCCGCCGCAGGCGGGATGCCCTGAGCGTTCACCGGACGATACCGCTCTTCCGCCGCGCGAATCAGCAGGTCGTTGTAGCTCGCGTTGCCGGTAGCTTCCGCAAGCTCGTCCGCATAGACCAGACCGGCAAGGTTCGCGCCGCCGCTGTTCTCCCCGAATACGTCCGTAATCGAACTAACGGCATAGCCCCTAACCATACGCTCGATGTCCGCGACCGGGCTTTCGCCGTCCGGGTCAAGCTCGAAGAGTCGCAGCCTCCCGCTCAATGCCACACCCTGCGTGTAAATCACCGGGTTCAGTATGTGGCCATAGGCGGCCGCAAGAATACGAGCCGCCTCAATAGGGGTACGCCTGCGCCGCCGGTCCAGTTCGCGCCGCGCCGGTGATGACGGCAGCGCCGACTCCTGAGCTAGAATGCGCCATAGCTTGCTTACTTCGGCATCGACCGCATTCGTCTGACAGGTCAGTACGAGTGTGGGTATAGGAGCGAGATTGTTGGGCTTACCCTCCGACAGCGCGCCTGCCAGTGAGGTATCCGCCGTCATGGGGTAGGCGTTCAGCGCATTGGCGATTCGCCCGATTGGCCCCGCGTACTCCCAGCGCACGCTGTAAGCCTCGCGCACCTCCAGAACCACATCCGGCGCATGGAAGCTGATCCACCGCCACAGGTAGCGAGCCTCCGGGTCGTTCGGATCGTAATAGTAGTCGCCCTCTGGTGGGTAGCCCTCGGCAGGATTGCCGCCCGAGCCATTGTTCGGGAGCGTTCCCTGCGCCAGCCCGTCAGGATTCGCGCACGGTATCGCGCTCAACGCCACGTCGCGCTGAAGCGACTCGCCGCCACTCAAATAGGAATCCAGAACACTAAAGCCGTTCTCTACGCTCTCGCTCTTGCCTGTTAGCCCGCTCAGCAGCAACACGCGCGTGCGGTCGGTATCCGGCACATAGGCATCCGCATGGAGAAGCGCCGGTATCTGCGTCTCTGATCGGGTTACCCCGCAGGCGTCGGACGCCCACAGGTCCGCGTGTTGGCTTGTGAGGGCTTGAATTCGTTCGACTAGGTTCATCCTGCTATTTCTTCCTTTCGCTGGCTGATGCTGGAAACGAACGTGTTTTCAGTGGACGGCAAAGGGATTTCAGGACCACGTTCAAGGCGAACTTCTACTCACGCTCGTTGCGCGGACTATAAGCCCAGACCGTTCATAAGTCCTGACCGGTTCGTTAAGCCGCACATTTCTTGACTTTTGGCGCGCTCGCCGTGATTGCCTGTGCTTCGGCGGCGTTTGCTTATACATCCTCTAATCATCTTGTCCGCCGGCGTCCTCGATAGGCGGGAGGTGATTGATTAGCGAGGCGAAGTAGCCTGCGCCGAAGCCGTTGTCTATGTTCACTACGCCGATGCCTGTGGCGCAGCTGTTGAGCATCGCAAGCAGCGCGGCAAGTCCGTCGAAACTCGCGCCGTAGCCCACGCTCGTCGGTACGGCGATGACCGGCACTTGCACCAGCCCGCCCACCACGGACGGCAAAGCGCCTTCCATCCCCGCCACTGCCACGACCACGCGCGCGCGCTGGAGGGACGGCATCTGCGCCAGCAGCCGGTGCAGACCTGCCACACCCACATCGAAGACGCGCTCCACTTCGCAGCCCATAATCTCGGCGGTCACCACGGCTTCGCTCGCAACGGGCAGGTCGGCAGTGCCGGCGCACACCACTAGCACGCCCGGTGTCTGCTTGCGCTCCGATTGCGGGCGATTGTCAACGACGATGCAGCGTGCCATCTCTTCGTAACATGCCTCCGGTATCTTCGCGGCAACGGCGTCGTAAGCCTGCTGCGACGCCCGCGTTACCAGTAGGCGGTCCGAACGCTGTAAAAGCGCCTCGGATATGGAGGCGATGTGCTCAGGCGTCTTTCCCTGCCCGAAAATGACCTCCGGGAAGCCTTTTCGCAGGGCGCGATGATGATCAACCTTGGCAAAGTCAAGGTCCTCGAATGGCAAGTCTTTTAGATGCGAGATGACATCATCTTCGCTGATGCCATTCGTCTTGAAATCCTGAAGCATGGCGCGTAGGCGCGTCTCGTCGATGATTGCCCTCCGGATGAAGTTCGCTCTTTGGCAGGCTCAGAGGCGAACGGATGGTACGCAGCAGTGTGCCAGAGAATTATAATGCCCACGCTCACATTGCGTAAAGTTCGGTAGCGGCGTAGTTCAATACTATTACCCTACTATTACCCTGCCGACCATTCCACCTCGACCCACAGCTCCTTCACTCCCCTTAGCACAACCTGTTCCCTGTACATCGGCTCGGACACAAGTGTGATCGATGAGAAGCGATCGAGAAGTGCGGAGAAGGCGGCGCGTGCCTCCAGCATCGCAAGCGGCGCGCCGAGGCAGTGGTGTATGCCGCGTCCGAAGGCTATGTGGTTCCTCTCATTGCGCTCGATGTCGAGCTTGTTCGGCTCGGAGAACATGGAAGGATCGCGGTTCGCCGCTCCTATGGCGCATAGAATCCGTTGTCCCGCGCGGATGCGGTGTCCCGCCACCTCGGTATCACTATGTACAAGCCTGCCATCCAACTGTACAGGGCTGTCATATCTCAGAAGCTCATTGATCGCAGAATCCAGCAAATCGGCATTGTTTCTGAGCTTCTGAAGCTGATCGGGATGTTTCAGCAACGCCCTCATCCCGTTGCCGATCAGATTGCGCGTCGTCTCGTTGCCCGCAACGAGCAGCAGCACCAAGGTGCCTAGCAGCTCTTCGTGAGTGAGCCTGTCGCCCTCGTCCTCCGCGTTCAGCAACGCGGTTATCATGTCGTCCTGCGGTTCGCGCCGCCGCTGTTCGATTATGCCTTCGAAGTACGAGTACAACTCTTCCGATGCGCGTTCCACGCGGCGTACCTGGTCGTCCCGCAGCGAAGGCTCGATGGTCAGGGAAATGTCGTTCGACCAGTCCTTGAACCTGTCCATATCCTGAGCCGGCACGCCGAGCATCTCCGCAATCACGGTTACCGGCATCGGGAAGGCGAAATTCTCGATAAGATCAAATTTGTCCTTGCCTTCGAGTTCGTCCAGCAAGTCAACGACAATGCGCTGCACCCTGGGATGAAGCTCCCTTACGGCGCGCGGCGTGAACGCCTTGGATACGAGCGACCTAAGCCTTGTATGGTCTGGCGGGTCATGGTGCAGCATGCTGCGGTATTCGTCCTTATGCCCGTCGTTCTTCGAGAACCTCCGATGGTCGCGCAGCACCGTATCGACATCTTCATATCTCGTCAACACCCACCCGTTTATCAGACGCATTCTATGCACCGGATCATTGACGCGCAGCCGGTCGTAGGTGTCGTATGGATCGCTGATGATTCCGGCAGAGGTCGGATCGTAGCTCACGCCGGACTCCATGCGTTCCCATGCGAGTAGCGCTGGCGACAGAATGGGCTTTAGCGCTCTCTTCACAGCCCTGGGCACAATGACCATAGCGAACTCTCCATGTCAGGATGTCGGGAATGCGATGCCAGTCTATCACTTGTGCCGGATGCTGTGCCTGTACGCTGATTCTAAATTCGCGGCGAATCCGTCGAACCACTCCAATTTTGCATACAAGACCTGCCGTTCCATTGGATCCCTGTTGTGCTAACTTGCAAGGCATTGTAACCTAGCCGCAAACCATCATTCACTAAAGCGCTAAAGGAAAAAGGACGCAAGATGTCAACAGTCAGCATAGACCACATAGCCATGCCGACAGCCAATGCCGAGAAGCTTATGACTTTCTACAAGAAGCTCGGCTTCCACATCAACGACGAAGCCGAATGGCGCGCGGGGGAGGCGAACATCTTCTCCATTCAGGTAGGTGCCTCTAAGATAAACGTACACCCGGAAGGCTACACCGCCGCGCTGCGCGGTCCTACTGCCGTGCCCGGTAGCGCCGACATCTGTTTCGTATGGGATGGCACGGTCGCAGAGTGCGAACAAATGCTTAATAGCGCAGGCGTGGAGATAATATCCGGCCCCGGCCCCCGGCGTGGCGCGCTCCGCCACAGGAACGCCGTCAGCCTGTATGCTCGCGACCCCGACGAAAACCTGCTGGAATGGATGATTTACGAGCGTGATTAAGCGCGCCTGCTGACCAAATACCGACCAACTGAAACCCCGAAGGGGAGGTACGCCATGGGACGATTAAACGGCAAGGTTGCACTGATAAGCGGCGGTGCGCGCGGGCAGGGCGCAGCAGAGGCATTGCTATTCGCTAGGGAAGGCGCGAAGGTCGTCATTGGCGACCTGCTCGACGACGAAGGCAAGCAGATTGAAGCGCAGATAGCCGAACTCGGCGGCGACGCCACATACGTCCACC
>JAGGDZ010000340.1 GCA_024648655.1 Chloroflexota bacterium
GCCCAACGAAGAACGTGGCCAGCAGGATGAGCGCCTTGACGACTCCGACGCCCCCCACCAGCGCCGCCATCGAGCGCCCGAGCACCGCTCCGTGATGCGGAGGCTCGCGCATCGCTCCCCGCGGCGCCGGGTCCGACGCAAGCGCGACTGCAGGGCCGGAATCCGTGACGAGGTTGATCCAAAGTATCTGTACGGCAGTCACTGGCAGATAACCGAGCAGGCTGGCCATCAGGATCACGAGCACCTCGGCGAGGTTGCCCGTAAGCATGTAGTTCACGAACTTCTTGATGTTCCTGAATATGCGGCGACCCTCTTCGACTCCGGCGACAATGGTCGCCAGGTTGTCGTCGAGGAGCACCATGTCCGCCGTGTCGCGCGCGACGTCCGTGCCCTTGATGCCCATTGCCACACCCACGTCTGCGTTGTGCAGGGCAGGGGCGTCATTCACGCCGTCGCCCGTCATCAGCACCACGTCATGGTCACCCTTCAACACCCGCAGTATCAGCACTTTGTGGCGCGGCTCCGCCCGTGCGAAGATGCTTGTCTCGTTGATAACGCGCTTGAGTTCCGCGTCGTTCAGTCGGTCGAGATCCTTCGCTTCGATGACCTCACCATCCAGTCCGACCTCCCGGCTGATGGCCGCCGCCGTAAGGCTGTTGTCGCCAGTGATCATCACCACGCGGATGCCGGCCCGGCGTGCCGCCTCGATGGCATGTGTCGCTTCTGGCCTCGGCGGGTCGCTCATGGCGCCAAGTGCTGCGAACGTGAGTCCCTCTTCAACCATCGGAGTGTTCGCAGGCTGTTCCCTGTATGCGAATGCCAGCACCCGCAACGCCCGTCCCGCCAGCCCGGCGTTCTGCTCCATCAGTGCATTGCGCTCATCTTCACTGAGAGGCGCCACCCCATCCGGTGTCCTGATGTTCACGCAGAGCGGGAGCACTGCCTCTAGCGCGCCCTTCGTCAGGAGCAGACCTGATGCCTGCCCAGGGTGTTGGACCGCCACCGACATCATGCGCCGCTCAGATGTGAACGGTATCTAGCCCGTTCGTTCGTACTGATCTAAAGGCGCGCCCGCGCGCTTCGCGAATTCGATCAGCGCCGTCTCCGTCGGGTCCCCGACATAACCGTGCTCAGGATGCCATTGCGCGTTGTTGCACAGGCCCGCGACCAGCAGAGAGACGCCACTCGGCTCTGTCTGCGTGTTCGGCGTGATGTCGTCGGCATCGATTTCCTCCCAGAGCGTCGCCACCTTTCGCATCGTCATACGGCCTCTGGTGATAGTGCCCGTCTTATCAGTGCAGATGACCTCCGCGGCACCGACTATCTCCACGACCGGCAGGGAGCGGACGAGCACCTTTCGTTCCAACATGCGACGCGTGCCGAACGCGAGCGCGAGGGTTAGAACGACAGGTAGTCCCTCCGGTACAGCTGCGACCGCAAGGGCGACGGCGGTAATGAACGTCTCCAGCAGGCTAAGATCGCCGGTCAACAGCTGGAGCACGACGACGATACAAATGAGCGTTGCTACGGCCCAGCCGATCCGCGTCGCCAGATGTCCGACCTCGCGCTGGAAAATGGTCGGCTCGGCCTCTGCTGTCTGCACCTCTGCGGCGATGCCGCCGACCTCGGTCTGCATACCGGTGCGAGACACTAACATTCGCCCCCGACCGCGCATCACGACGGTACCGCTGTACGCCATGCTCGAGCGCTCGGCGAGTGACGCATCAGCGGAGACCGTCTCGGTGTTCTTGCGGACAGGCAGGCTCTCGCCTGTGAGTGCAGATTCGTCGACGCTCATATCGATGCCGCTTATAACCCGTCCGTCGGCGGGAATGCGCGAGCCTTCCTCCAGCAGCACGATGTCGCCAGGAACCAGCACCTCGGCGTTCACCTGTTCTGCTACACCGTCGCGTAGCACCGTTGCAGAGGGCGCGGCGAGCCGGTTCAGCGACTCAATACCTCGGTTCGCCCGGTAGTTCTGCGTGAAGCCGAGGCAGGCATTAAGAATCACAATGAGCGCGATAAGCCCGGTGTCTATCAGGTAGTCAGCCTCCTTCGTGATGAGCGCAACGCCCAGAAGCACTGCCGTTGCGCCGATAAGCACGAAGATGAGCGGGCTACGAAACTCGTCTAGTAGAAGTTTGAGCGCAGAGACTGGGGACGTGCCGATCAATTGGTTCGGCCCGTACGTGGAGAGCCGGGCCTCGGCCTCGCGTGAAGACAACCCGGTGCCAGAAGAAGAAAGAGCGTTTAGAGCATCTTCTACCGGTAGGCTGTGCCAAGATGCTTGGCGAGTATGCTCTGCAAAAGTCGCCACAGTGGCAGTACACCCGCGTTCCTTCGGTGTCCCGTCGGAGGGCGTGCCCCTGTATTGTCCCCCTATGGGGTCTCTAACATTCTGAAGTAAAAATACTCCGTCAGTGATTGCCCCGTCGATTCCCCCTGGGCTTTTTCAAAATCGCCTTCATTCCTTCCAGCGGCTGTATTATGACGCGGCCCCAGTCTTTACTTCGATGTTCAGGTTGTGGTCGTCCAGCAGCCGCATACTTACGAGAGGGATGATGTCGGCGGCATCTGGACGTTGTGCCCGCAGTCGGTCCGTCGCAACGATCATCTCATCCCCAACAGCCCACTTGCCACTGTCTACGTCTATTGCGGCTATACGATGGCGACGACAGACTTGCTCATTTTATCCCTACCCTGTCCCGCTTACCGGGGTCTGAGTGTCACCGGTAGGATTTTGGTTATCAGTCTCGGAGAATTTGTGGGGAATGCGTGGCGGTTGGTTTCGGGGGTGTTTTTTTGCCCCGAACTGCGGAGCCCCCTTTTGTTCCTCGTATCGGTATAGGGGACAGGCCCCGGACATTTCACTCGTGAGCGGAGAAACCGGAAGTCAGGTGGTTTTGCGATTTTATGGGAGGGTGTTAACCTACGCGCAAGCGCAACAACGTCATTCCCGCGTAGACGGGAATCCAAATCAAACAGGGGTCCCAAAATGAAGATGTATTTAGCTGGCGAATGGGTGGATCGCGACTACCGTATGGATGTCATAGATCCTTTCGTGGGCGAAGCGTTTGACACCGTGCCCGCAGCATCCGTTGAAGATGTCGTGCTCTC
>JAGGDZ010000379.1 GCA_024648655.1 Chloroflexota bacterium
GGCAACCTGTACGTGGCCGAATGGCTCATCGGGGGCCGGGTGACCAGGCTCAACAGGTCCTGAGAGCGCGTTCCCACAGGACGGCGTCGAGCGGATTCAAATCGTCAGCCCCGACGGTCCCCGCGCCTCGGACCAGGCCCTCGGACTGCTGGTGACAGTGCGGCGCCGCGAGTAACTGTTCAGAGTCGATGAGAGGAACTTAAAAGCCCTAGCGGATTGTGGAGCGGTTGTGCGATAAGGGAGAGGTGAGAACTGAACCTGATTTGAATAGTGCAAGTCGCAAGACCCTGCTGGCGATCATCGCCGAGCAGCAGTCGGTCATTATCGAGTTGCAACGACGGATAGAAGATTTGGAGAGGCGGCTTCCACCTCGGGGGCGACCTGTGGGGATGCCTGGCAACAAGCATACTTCCAAGCGGCCTCGACCGGAGAAGACGAAGCCTCGTAAGAAGCGGACTCAAGGATTCGCCCGGCGGCGGATGAACCCCACTCGGCAAGTAGTACACGCTCTCGACTCGTGCCCCGAATGCGGGACGGGCATGACGGGCGGATGGGTGCATCGGACACGCGAGGTCATCGAGATTCCGTTGGCTCCGGCAGAGGTGATCGAGCAGGTCTTCGTGGCCCGTATGTGCGCGCTATGCCGCAAGCGTCGCCTGCCGCAGGACTCGTTGAAGGGGATGGCTGTGGGGCATCAGCGCTTGGGAATCAACCTCGTGAGCCTGATCGTGACGCTAAGGGAGGAAGCGCGGCTGCCCATACGGAGCATCCAGCGCTACCTGCGCACGGTGCATCATCTGAAGCTGAGTGTGGGCGCCATAGTTGATGCGATTCACCGTGTGGCGCGGAAGGCATGGCGGACAGTGGACGAGACGCTCGAACGCATTCGTGGCTCTCCGGTGGTGCACGCCGATGAGACCGGTTGGCGGGAGGATGGAGTCAACGGTTATGTCTGGACGTTCAGCACACCCTCCGAGCGGTACTTCGTGCGTCGAGGTCGTGGCAAGAAGGTGGTCGATGAGGTGTTGGGTGAGTCGTTCGACGGTGTGCTGGTGAGCGACTTCTACGCCGCATACAACCATTACCCCGGTCTCAAGCAGCGGTGTTGGGTACATCTGCTGCGTGACATCCATGAACTCAAGGCGTTGTACCCAGAGGACGCGGGCTTAGCCCGGTGGGCTGAAGCGGTGCGACGGCTCTATGACAGGGCGAAAGCGTACGCTGAAGCAGGCGTTCAACCGGCGTCCGGGTACCAACGGTTCGTATCTCCCAACCAGTTGATGCTGGAGAACCAACTACTATCACTGTGTCGCCCGTTCTCAGACGATGAGACGGCGCCTCAAGCCAAGCTCTGCAGACGCATAGAGCGGTTCATCAAAGAGCTGTTGGTGTTCGTATCGCACCCGGACGTGCCGTCTGAGAACAATGCGGCTGAACGGAGTTTGAGACACATTGTCGTCAGTCGAAAGATCAGCGGCGGAACTCGCTCCGAACAGGGGACCAACAGTAAGATGGCCTTGGCGTCCCTCTTTGGCACTTGGAGAGCAAAGGACCTCAACCCTCTCTCCCAATCCCGTAATCTACTCGTCTCTCCTCAACTCTATGGATACCCGCCTTCGCGGGAATGACGGCGGCTGCGCACGTCGAGGGATCTCACGAAGTCTGAACAGTTACCTAGCGTGCGTTCGTGCATAGGGCCAGAAATGATGCTATACTCTTAGAACATTATTTCTAGCAAGGGGCGCATCCGCAAATGGCCTTAGATGACACATTCAAGGCAGGGTCTCCGAACAAGCAGAGCGTTCATACGACGGACAATGAAAAGCAGATGACCGAGATCCTAACAGGCGTATACGGAAACCGTCTGATATGCGGCGAGTTGATTGGTCGGTCCGATTCGCATGTGTCGGACCGAGATGCTAAGATGCAGGTCAGGCTCCTTCACACGGACATGACTAGCGAACCCATGTTGAAAGACAAGCCACGACTGGTCTCCGATTGGGACTATCGAACCGCCAACACGAAGGAGTACACTCACGGAATTCATCCATATCCTGCGATGAT
>JAGGDZ010000082.1 GCA_024648655.1 Chloroflexota bacterium
TTCCGCGGATTGGATTGGCTTGAAGACTTTCTCTCGAGCTTCACGGGCGGCTTCATGGTCGTATCCCACGACCGTTATTTCCTGGACAAGGTGGCAACCCGCATACTGGAAATCGACGATGGCAAGCTTCGCTCCTTCCGCGGCAACTTCACCAAGTACCGTGCCCTTAAGGAAGAGCAAATCCGGCGACAGCTCATTGAATACGAGCGCCAGCAAGAGTATATCGCGCGCGAGGAAGCCTTTATCCGCAGATACAAGGCAGGACAGCGTGCGCGAGAAGCACGTGGCAGGGCAACCCGACTGGAGCGGTTGGAGCGCATCGAAAAGCCGCACACCAACGAAGAGATACACCTCGGCAGTCTGAGCACATTCCGCACCGGGCAGATAGCCCTCAGAACCAGCAAGCTCGCGGTCGGATACCAGCAGAACGGGCACGGCGTGGCGCTTCTCGACATTGCCGACACTCAGCTTGAACGCGGCTCGCGCACCGCTATCATCGGCAGCAACGGCATAGGAAAGACCACCTTGCTGAGAACCTTGTTGGGGGAGACACCGCCAATTTCAGGGCACGTAAGCCTCGGACATAGTGTCGAACCGGGCTACTACTCGCAGGGCAGCGCAGACCTGCCGCAAAACTCGTCCGTCCTCGACGCGCTGATAGATGCACGCAACTTACGCATCCCAGAGGCGCGTAACTACCTCGCGCGTTTCCTATTCCGCGGCGATGACGTCTTCAAATCGACCTCCGCTCTCAGTGGTGGTGAGCGCAGCAGACTTGCCCTTGCGCGCCTGCTTATCACTGAACCGAACCTGCTGGTCCTTGACGAGCCGACAACCCATCTTGACATCCCAAGCCGCGAAGCCCTTGAAAGCATGCTCGGAAACTACGGCGGCACCCTGCTATTCGTCTCCCACGACCGCCGCCTTATTTCACTGCTCGCGTCCCAACTCTGGATAGTCGAGAATGGCGAGGCAAGCCTCTTCAAGGGCGGCTTCGAGGAATGGATGCTGGAAAGGCGTATCTCGGCGGATCCTCAACCGGAAACGTCCCGCTCAGCCACTCCAAAGACACGCAGCAGGCAGTCCGACAGGCAGCGCCGCACCTCAGCAGCTCAGAAGCGCGCAAAGCAGGTAAAAATTAAGGATCAGGAAGATCTGATAACACGACTCGAAACCCAACTCGCCGAAATCAACACGGCAATAGAATCAGCCACCGAGCGTCAGGACATCCCCGAAATCACCCGTCTCGGCAAGAAATACAATGAAACGCAAGCCCGCCTCGACCAAGCCTGGGAAGACTGGAGCGCTCTCTCCTGACAGTTCCAATGTCCCATCGCCCCAATGTCCCTTCCCACTCGATGGGAGAAGAGGCTAGTATGGACCTGACGTAAACACCCCCTCCATACTGCTCATCTATGTCAGTCTCCCATCCCATACCGCCATACCGCATCCTCATACGCCTCCGGCGTATTCAGGTCCAGCCTTATCTGTGGGTCGTTCAGGGCATACTCCTGCACACTGTCACGGTGCGCCTGAAATACCTCGCGTATGCCCTGCCTCTTCTCGCTGATGCACGCGAGTTCGTCGCGCAGAGACGCTGAAAATATGAGCGGATGCCCGCCATGCCCTTTATAGCGCGGCGAAGTAATCAGATGGTCACCGGAGGCGTGCGCCCGCACAACGGCGGATACGATGGCATCGGTGCGCGGCTGGTCAACGGCAAGCAGCAGAATGGCGTCCGCGCTCGGACTGATGGCACGCAGCCCTGCCTTGATGGAGGTCGTCTTGCCCTGGAGATAGTCGGGGTTCACTACGCAGCGCGCGCCCGTGCCTAACACTTGCGCCGCCACGGCATCAGCCTCATGCCCTACAACGACCACGACTTCCGATACGCCGCCACCGAACAGCGCACTTATCTGGTGTTCAACGAGAGTTGTGCCTCGCCACGACAACAACGGCTTGGGGCGCCCCATTCGACGCGATTCGCCTGCGGCCGTAAGAATGGCTGAGACGCCGGGCATCGCCTAGTCTGCTACCACCGCTGCGGCGCCGTGCTTCTCCTCGATACGGCTCATCAGGCGCTCTTCGAGCTTCATCACGCTGCCGGTGCCGCCCAGACGGAACATCAGCACTTCCGACATAATGCTCACCGCAATCTCTTCAGGTGTGCGCGCTCCGATGTCCAATCCGATGGGCGCGCGCAACTCGCGTATGCGCTCATTCGAGATGCCCATCCGCATTAGGTCCTCATAGATGAGGATAATCTTACGCTTGCTGCCCAGGAGTCCCACATACTTTGCTGAAGTCCTAGCGGCGGCGGCGAGCGCGACATTGTCGTAGCGGTGCCCGCGCGTAGCGACTATGATGAAGGTGTTCGGGTTGATGGGCAGTTCGCTCAGCGCGTCCTCCGGTTTCTTGGCGACGATTATGTCCGCCTCCGGGAAGCGCTCCGCATTGGCGAATTCCTCTCGGTCGTCCGTAACGAACACGCGAAAGCCCAGCGTCTTTGCAAGCGGCGCGACTGACTTGGAAACATGCCCGCCGCCGCACAGAACCAGTTGTGGGGGTGTGGTATAGGCTTCTATGAAATACTCGGCGCCGTTTCCGGTGACGACGTACTTATTCTTGCCATGCACCATCAGCTCAAACGCCTCTTCAATGGCGCCCTCGTCCAGCTCGGGGCTTCCTAGTGAACCGACCGTAGAGCCGTCCTGCCGGATGAACATCTTCGCGCCGATAGTCGCAGCCGAGCCGCTCCCGCCACGTATCAGGCTTGCCAGAGCGACCGCGTCGCCGCCTGTGTATGCGTCCTCAATCTCCTTCGCGAAGTCCAGATACTCGCCCGGCTCGTAAACGGGATCGATAAGGAAGAACATCGTGCCGCCACATATCAGCCCATCCTCAGCGGCAAGGTCTTCGTTCAATTCGTACTCTCGGTACTCCGCGGCGCCTCCACTCTTCAGCAGTTCGCTCGCTGCGAACCAGATGTCGCCCTCGACGCAGCCGCCGCCAAGTGTGCCTACGCCGCTGCCGTCGGTCCGCACCAGCAGCTTAGACCCCGGCTTCTGCGGAGTCGATCCCTTCGTGCCAATCACCGTAGCGACAACTACGGGCGCTTCGCTCTCAAGTTGCCTGACCGCTTCATTGAAGACTACCTGCATTATGCACCGCCTTTTTCGCCGCTCGTCGCGCTTTGGGGATTTCCAATTATAGATTATCAAAATCTGGCTAATTCTGTCCATCCATGCCGGATGGTCAAAGAAATATGCAGAAGGGATAGTTCAAGCGTCTCTTGAGCAAATAGGTTCTGGTTTCGCGCGCAGGCAGGAAAGACGGAGGGGGCCCGAAAGCGGGATTTTTACACATATCTCGATAGTCACACGAGTCACACCTCCTTGATAAGCACCCACATCGGCTCCCCGCCCACATCGTATGTCGCAAGCCTTGTCAGCGTCCCATTTCCTTCGATTCTATACGCAGCGAGCCGCCCGGTTTCAAGCCCCGCCGCATACAGGAAACGTCCGCTCGGATCAATACCAAACGCGCGCGGCACTGCCTCGCTTTCAGCATGTCCGATAGCCGTAAGCGCCCCGCTCTCAGCATCTACGCTGAAGCATGCGATGCTGTTGTGTCCCCTATTCGGCGCGTAAAGGAACTCCCCCGAAGGCACAATCTGAATCTGCGAGCAGCTGTTGCGTTCTATATATCCCTCCGGCAATGTGGATATAGTCTGAAACGCACTCAGTGTCCCTGCTTCCGAATCAAAGTTGTAGCCTGTAACACTGCAACCCTGCTCGTCCGAGAAGTAGAGGATGTCCTTGCTCGGATGAAAGCAGAAGTGGCGCGGACCAAGCTCCGCATCCATCTCAACCCGTGCCGGCGTGTTCGGCGTAATGTGCCCAGTCTCCGAGTCGAACCTGAACTGGAATATCGCGTTAGGCCCAGTGCCGCCCGATATATGCGGCACGAACGCGAACCTGTTTGAAGGGTCGGTCTGCATCGAGTGCGCGCCTTTAGCGGTCGCCAGCCACTCTACCGGAGGAGCGGTTAGTGCGCCATCGTCTCCAATGGCATGCACCGCGCATCGTCCGCCCTCATAGTATGCTGACAGCAGAAATCGCCCGTTTCTGTCCGTCGCAAGGTAGCACGGATCATTGTCCACCGCAACATCTCCGATATGCGTCAGTTCGCCGCCTCTGCCGATCGCGTAGCTCGAAATCGTAATTTCGTCTCGGCAGCCCACATGCATCCTGTCGCTTGTAGGATTCACTGCAAGAGGTGCAGGTCGTGCAGCTGTCCGCACATCTCCGATATGCTTCAGCTCCCCTGTCCCTTCATTCACATCGTACCGCGCAATCCTGTCTTCCGCTGAAAGGGTGATATACATCTGCATTGCCATTATTCACATCCTATTCATCCTGTTAGTGCCCGTCACAACCTCAGCATCCGTTCTATCCGCCGGTGCCCCCTGCAAGGTCCCACTACCGCGATGTTCAGCCGATCAGATACGAGAATATCGTTGGCGAGGCACAGCACATCGTCAATTGTCACCGCGTTCACCTGCTTCATCACATCGTCAACGTGGGCGATGTTCCCCAGCAGCATCTCGGACTGTCCCATCCAGCTGGCGACAGCCCGCGTGTCCTCCATCCGCAGCATAAGCCGCCCCGCGCTCAGACGCTTCGCCTTCTCCAGCTCGTCCTCCGGTAAGCCGTTCCGCAGTGCGCCAACCTGCTCCAGTATCGTCTGCACCGCGTCATATACGCGCTTCGGGTCAACGCCCGCTGACACGACAATCGCGCCCGTGTCCGTGAAATGACTGACCGCGCTGTGTACGTCGTAGGCAAGCCCGCGCTTCTCTCGCACCTCCACGAACAGGCGGCTGCTCATGCCCTCGCCAAGAGCCACACTCAGCAGGTCGAGAGCATACCGCTGAGGATGCGTCAGAGACACCCCCGGCAGCGCAATCGACATATGCGCCTGCTCGGTCTTGCGGTACTCCACTTTCGATTGCGGCTCGTGCTGCGCGCCATTGTACGGTGTCCACTCGTTGCGCCCCCCCGGCTCCCAGCCTTCGCTGAGCCGTTCCACCTGCGCCACCACATCGTCGTGTGACACGTTCCCCGCAACGCTCACAACTATGTTGTCCGGGGTGTAGTACGCTGATACGAAGTCCAGAATCATCTCACGGCTGATTCCCCCAACGCTCTCCCGAGTCCCTCCTATGTCTCGCCCGAGCGGATGCCCGGGCCAAAGCATTTCGTCTATCAGAGCTTCCACCTTATAAGTGGGATAGTCGTTTATCATCCCCAGTTCCTCGAAGATGACATGCCGCTCCTTCTCGATGTCGTCCGACTCATACAGTGAGTTGCGGAGGATGTCGAAGAGCAGTGCAAGGCTCTCCTCGAAGTACGGCTGCGCTATCTTACACCAATAGACGGTCAGCTCATGCTCGGTCGCAGCGTTTATGACGCCTCCCACTCCCTCGATCGCCGCGCTTATCTGCTGTGGTTCGGGACGCATCGTCGTTCCCTTGAACACCATATGCTCCAGGAAATGCGAAAGCCCCGCCTCTTCGTCCGACTCGTAGCGCGAACCAACGCCCACGAACACGCACGTACTCACCGAGCGAGTATGCGACATCTCGCTCGTCACCACCCGCATCCCATTATCCAGCGAACTCTTCTGAAACATTTCCTCCCCTAGCTCTTATCCATCCTGTCCTATCCATCCTGCGCATCAATGTTAGATTCCTTGTTAGATTCCTTCCTTCTCCGTCCTAATCTCCACGCCCGCCCGTTCCTCCTGCACTTTCGCCACAGCCCCGGCCGCTTCCCTGCCCCAGCCCTTGTTCTGTCCTGCGATGTAGCGCTGCTGCGCTATGTTCGACATCTCCATTGGCACTCGCAGCCGTCGCCCCATATCCGTCGCCAGTCCCACATCCTTCGCCGCGAGGTCAAGCTGAAAGCCCGGCTCGAAGTTCCCGACGAACAGCCCTGCCGGAAAGCCCTGCATGCTCTGCGTATTCCCCGAGCTGCCCTTCACGGCATCGAACAGCGTCTGTGCGTCCACGCCCGCCTTCACGCCAAGGCTGAACGCCTCGGACAGCAGTACGCCCACGCTCAACCCGATGAGATTGTTCACAATCTTGCAAATCGCGCCCGAACCCAGGTCGCCGCAGCGCATCACCTTATCGCCGATCCTGTCAAGCACCGGCTTGCACCGCGTGTAAGCGTCCTCGTCGCCTCCGACCATGACGCACAGCGTTCCCGCCTCAGCGCCCCCCACGCCCCCGCTGACAGGCGCGTCCAGCACCGTAACACCCGCGCTCTCGCCCGCCGCGCTGACGCGATAGATGGTATCGGGGTCGGTTGTGCTGAGGTCGAAATACACCGTCCCCGCACCCGCGCCGCTCAGGATGCCGCCCTCTCCCAATGCGACCTCCTCCACATCCTGCGGGCGCGGCAGCGAGGTGAACACCACATCGCTCGCTGCGGCAACGGCGGCGGGGCTGTCCGCCCAAGTCGCGCCCATCGAAAGCAGCTCTTCGGCGGCTTCCCTACGTATGTCGAACACCGTCATCTCGTAGCCGCCTGCCGCGATGTTTCGCGCCATGTGCCGCCCCATAAACCCAACGCCGATGAAGCCTACTTTCATGTTGGTCTCCTTTGTCAGTGTATCAGTCGGTCAGTTCGTCAGCCTGTGGAAACTGATGGTTGGGGGAATGATAACGCCCATCTGCAAACGCAAGCAAGTTGTGCAAGGCTCAGTTTATGGTAATACTGACCATGCCATCGGCCGCTTACAGATTGCAATCCCCAAAATCCTTACTCGCATAAAAGCATCTAAACAGACGAACCCTCTCTAAACAACCCGATTCTATGCCCAGCGAAGCGCAATCAGTTCACACTGCACACCGGAATGCAGATCAAACCGGAAGACACTAACAACAGGAGCGCCACGATGAAGAGCATCCGCATAGCCCTCACCACTACAGCCCTGCTGGTGACAGCAGCCTTCGTATTCGCCGCCTGCTCTGCGCCTGAGCCGCAGACAACGACCGAAGCGCCAGCCGCTCAGTCGAGGCAGGCATCGACTTCGCAGCAGACTATCTCCCCTCCGGCAGCAGCCCCCACCGCTACCCTGCCACCTGCGAACACGCCAAAGCCCGCGCCAACCGCGACGCCGGTTCCCTCCAAGCCGGCACCCGCCGCGGAATCCGCCACACTTACCTCCGCGCACAAAATTACGCCTTCTACCGGCAACGAGCAGACCGTCCCCGAAATTCGCGGTATCGAAAGCTGGATAAACTCCGAGCCGTTTACATTCGAGGAGCAGCGCGGCAAGGTCGTGCTGGTCGATTTCTGGACATACACCTGCGTCAACTGCATCCGTACTCTGCCGTTCCTCAAGGCATGGCACGAAAAGTACGCAGATAAAGGGCTGGTTATTGTGGGCGTCCACACACCTGAGTTCGACTTCGAGAAAGATCGCGAGAATGTCATTGAGGCGACGGAAGGCTTCGGGCTGGAGTGGCCTATCGCGCAGGACAACGACTTCAAGACGTGGCGCGCGTTCAACAACCGCTACTGGCCCGCCAAGTATCTTGTCGATAAGGACGGTCTAATCCGCTACACGCATTTCGGCGAGGGCGCTTACGAGGAGACTGAACTCTGGATACGCGGATTGCTCGAAGAGGCGGGCGCTGACTTGAGTGATGTGTCGGCGAGCACCATTCCTGAGCCTGACCATGCCACAGACTTGCGAACTAAGGATAGGGAGACAGGCCTCACACGAGAGATATACGCCGGCTTCGAGCGAAACTACAGCGCTCTTCTGTCATCCGCGCCCTACGTGCTCCACCAAGAGTATTATGAAGAAGAGGACGCCGAACTTTTCTATACCGATCCCGGCGAGTACCGCAACCACTTCCTGTATCTGCAGGGCCTCTGGCGTAATGAAGCCGAGCGCCTGGTTCACGCCCGCGAGACCGAGAACTACGAGGACTATCTCGCGCTCAAGTTCAACGCCACCAGCGTCAATGCCGTGATGTCGCCCGTAAATGGCGGTGAATACGAGGTGCGCGTTTTGCTAAACGACGAGCCTATCAGCCCGGA
The DNA here is from genome assembly GCA_024648655.1 of Chloroflexota bacterium. Classification (GTDB taxonomy): domain Bacteria; phylum Chloroflexota; class Dehalococcoidia; order Lucifugimonadales; family JADFKI01; genus Bin90. The sequence goes on from JAGGDZ010000082.1 coordinate 8,118, forward strand.
AGCGGCTGGCACGGATGTGATGTTCGACGCCGACGGCAATGGCTACATAGTCGTGGACTCCGCCCGAATGTACCACATCGTCAACCTGTCCGAATACCAGAGCCACGAGCTAAAGCTGAGTTCCAACTCACCCGAGTTTTCCCTTTTCGCCTATACATTCGGCGCTTATGACGGCGGCGAACCTGCGCCGACCGGCCCAGAGGTCGCTGCGGCTAACGGAGGCTGAGGGTGGCTGAACTCCGACAGACGGGGAATGTCTTAAGATCGTCGAATGCTTAAAATTATCGAAGGAATGAGTGGGATGACGCTCAATCGAAACACCGTAATCATCACCCTCGCCGCCGTCCTAATGCTGATGGCGTTTGCATGCGAGAGCATCGCAGCGCCATCAGGGCAAGCTGTGACCCAAGGTGGTGGCGACGAGCCGTTCACCGAAGTCGAGCTTATCAAGGGGCCGGTCTCGCCCGACGGCTTGCAGGCAATCTTCGCTACACCGGACCTCGGGCCGGGTGAGCAGCGCGTCGCTGTCGTCCTCACTTCGGAGAAGGGACTCGTGCGCTCCCCCATAGCAACGCTCACATCCTACTACTACGCCGACGGCGCGGTCGAAGGCGAGATGCGCGACACTGCCGTCGCTCTGTTCAGGCCCTTCCCGCTTGGCACACGCGGCTTGTATGCTGCCCAAATGGAATTCGACTCCCCCGGTCAGTGGGGATTGGACATCGCCGTACTCGACGAGAACGCGAACACCCTGCGCGCCGAACTGCTCTTCGATGTGCCGGAGCAGACCGAGGCTCCCCCCAACGGAGCGGCAGCAACCGCGAGCGCCAGCAAAACCATGGCAACTCACAGCATCGAAGAACTGACAACCGGCACGCTCCGAGATACCGACCTCTACCAGATTAGCATCGCTGACGCTGTGCAGTCCGGTATGCCCACTGTCATCGTCATGGCAAGCCCGGCATTTTGCACCAACGCAGTCTGTGGTCCACAAGTCGATGTCCTAAGCGAACTCAAGAACGACTACAAGGGCAAGGCGCACTTCATACATGTGGACTTCTTCGACAACCCTGACGAAATTCAGGGCGACCTCACCCGCGCCCGCGTATCGCCCACAGTGCTGGAGTGGAACCTTCCAAGCACCGAATGGTCGTTCGTAGTGAACGCCGACGGCACAATCCACCGGCGCTTCGAAGGTTTCGCGCCCATTGACGAACTCGAAGACGCGCTGCTGGAGGCGCTGGAGTAGGCGCGACAGACTGCTGCCCGCGATAGCGTAACTGTCCCATAGGGGCGGTGTGAAGTTTCGGAAGGATTGAACAAGACTCGGCAACCTACGATTTCAGACGCCGCGCGATTACGCCGCCGCCAATCACTCAGTCTCTTGCTTCCTGCCTTCGCAGGGACAGGAATAGTTCCTGCGTGTGTCCGTCCACTCCCTCAGTGGAACTCCTGAATGTCACGCCGCAGTCGGCGCACTTGTATCCGAATACCATAACGCGCTTGATATACAGGTCTTTTATCCGCTTCTGTAGGCGAATATGCCTGTGAAAGACGACTCCGGCGCGGTGTGGACACGATGATGGGCGAGTGTCAGGCTACTTGACCTC
>JAGGDZ010000241.1 GCA_024648655.1 Chloroflexota bacterium
CTGGAACGCTGCCGTGCAGACCGCACTCGACCGCTACGGCAGGCTAGACATCCTGGTCAACAATGCCGGCATCGGCGGTCATGGAGGCGGCATAGAAGGCGCTACAATGGAGAATTGGGACACTACCCTCGACATCAACGCGAAGGGCGTGTTCCTTGGCACGAAGGCGGCTATACCGGCTATGCGCGACTCCGGGGGCGGTTCCATAGTGAACATATCCTCCATTGCGGGTATTATCGGCCTAGGAAGCGGCAACCCTGCATACGCCGCGAGCAAGGGTGCAGTTCGGCTGCTAACCAAGTCAACAGCGATTCAGCACGCACCCGACAACATCCGCTGCAATTCCGTGCATCCCGGATTGATAGTAACCGCAATGACGGAGGGGATACTCGCCGATCCCGAACGAAGGCAGTATTGGGATGACAACATTCCGATGGGCAGATATGGGACAGTTGATGACATCGCAAACGGCGTCCTCTTCCTGGCCTCGGATGACTCATCATTCGTTACGGGAAGCGAGCTTGTGATAGACGGTGGTGTCACCGCTCAGTAGTCGTTTGATTCCTGAAAATACGCTCTTGAACCGACTATTATGAACTCTTACGGAGGCGCACTATGGGAAGACTTGAAGGCAAGGTTGCGCTGATAAGCGGCGGCGCGCGCGGGCAGGGCGCAGCCGAGGCGCTGCTCTTCGCGCGGGAAGGCGCGAAGGTCGTCATAGGTGACCTGCTCGACGACGAGGGCAAGCAGGTTGAAGCGCAGATAGCCGAACTAGGTGGCGACGCCACTTATGTCCACCTTGATGTAACCAGCGCCGCCGACTGGGACGCCGCCGTGCAGACCGCACAGGACCGCTACGGCAGGCTAGACGTCCTTGTCAACAATGCCGGCATTCTGGGCGGGCGCACCGGGCTTGAAGACACCACATCGGAGCAGTGGGACACCGTTCTCGACATCAATGCCAAGGGCGTCTTTCTCGGTACTAAAGCAGTAATACCCGCGCTGCGCGATGCCGGTGGCGGCTCCATCGTCAATATATCGTCTCTCGCCGGACTTGTGGGCAGCAGGAACGGCATCCCAGCGTATCAGGCGAGCAAGGGCGCAGTTCGGCTGCTAACCAAGTCAACAGCGATTCAGCACGCACCCGACAACATCCGCTGCAATTCCGTCCACCCCGGCATGATTGTCACCGCCATGACCGACGAGATTCTCGGAGATCCGGTTATGCGACAGTTCTATGACGACAATATCCCGCTCGGAAGGCTCGGCACGGTGGACGACATTGCCAACGGTGTCCTCTTCCTAGCCTCCGACGACTCGTCCTTCGTAACCGGGAGCGAGTTGGTCATAGACGGC
>JAGGDZ010000013.1 GCA_024648655.1 Chloroflexota bacterium
TCGCAGGCTGAGAACGATCAGCATTTGCGATTCGCCCAGTCGAGCGAAGGCTGTACAGGAAGCGGGGCGTACTTCTTGGAAACATTTACGGCACAGATTGACTTGGATGTGAACGGTGATGTTTGGTGTGTGGAAGTGCGGCATCACTGGACTTTGCTGCGCGTGCTTCGGGAATCGCTGGGACTGACGGGCGCAAAGCGTGGCTGCGACAGAGGAGAGTGCGGCGCATGCACGGTGCTGCTCAACGGAAAGCCTGTGTATGCTTGCCAGATGCTTGCGTTGCAGGCGGTGGGGCGCAGTATCACAACTGTCGAGGCGTTGGGCGACGGCGAGAAACTCCACCCGATTCAGCAGGCATTCCTCGATAATGACGGCGCTCAGTGCGGCTATTGCACTCCCGGCTTTTTGCTCAGCGCGAAAGCCCTGCTAGATGAAAATCGGGAGCCGTCTGAAGACGATATTCGTGAAGCGTTGTCCGGCAACCTTTGCAGATGCAACGCATACGGCCGTATTATCGAATCCGTGAAGCAGGCAGCGGTGCGATAGTGACAGCAAACTCAGTGATCGGAACTTCCGTTGCGCGGCACGACTTACCGGGGAAGCTGACGGGCGAGGCGAAGTACACCGGTGACATGAGCCTCCCGGATATGCTGTACGGCAAGATTGTTCGCAGCCCACACCCTCACGCGCGCATAGTTAGCATTAACACTTCATCGGTTGACGCGCTGCCGGGCGTGCGTGCCGTCCTGACGCCCTTCAATGTGCCTGAAGGTAGGCTTGCACCGGATGTTCCCATCCTTGACCGCGTGGCGCGTTATGTCGGCGACGAAGTTGCGGCGGTTGCGGCGGATGACGAGGACCTGGCTGAGTACGCCACCGGCCTGATTAAGGTGGAGTACGAACCTCTTTCTTTCGTAACCACTGCGCGTGAAGCGATGAAACCGAATTCGGCCCCGGTGCATCCCGGTGGCAATCTGGTTGGCGGAGAGCCGCTCACGCTTACGCGCGGAGACGTCGATGAGGGCTTCGATCAGGCTGACCGCGTATTCAGCATGTCGTTCAGCACGCCGGCGCATTCTCCCGCTCCGCTTGAGCCAAGAGCGGCAGTCGCGGCATGGGAAGGCGGCAGGCTGACTGTCTGGAAGACTTCGCGCGGCGTACATGCCGACAGACTGAGTCTTGCCTCGGCTTTGGGCATAGACCGCGATAACGTGCGAGTGGTAGGAGCGACGCTTGGCGCGGGATTCGGCGGCAAGGACGAGTCGCGGTTGTCTGTGATTGCAGCGGAACTTGCGCGAAGAACGGGCAAGCCTGTGAAGATTGAGGCGACACGGGAAGAGGAGTTCGTCGCCGGCAGAAAGCGGCACTCAACTGAGACGACCGTCAAGGTGGGCGTCAAGAGTGACGGTACTATAACAGCGATCCATGCGACTACACTGATGGATACGGGCGCGTATCTGGCGTCGGGTCCCGGTGTCGTCAGGCGCGCAGGGCAGGCGGCGCTGTACCTGTACCGGTGCGCGAATGTGCGATACGATGGCTATCTTGTCTATACGAACCAGCCGTCTGCGGCGTCCTACCGCGCGCTGGGCGCTCCTCAGGGTCATTTCGCCCTTGAAGTTACGATGAACCATATCGCCGATGAGTTGAGGATAGACCCGCTTGAGTTTCGGATTCGAAATCATGTGGGAATCGAAGGGCAAGCCGGTGAGCGGGTTACGCCTGCGAACGAGATAATCGACACACAGCCGATCGAGGGCGGGATTCCGTTCTCATCGAATGGGCTGCGAGAATGTCTGGAGTCGGGCGCGGAATTGTTTGGCTGGAATGACAGGCAGGCAGTCAATTCACGAAGTGCGGGGCATATCAAGAAGGGCAGTGGCATGAGCATGTTCATATATCGTGGCGGACCGGGCGGCAGGTCGTCTGCGCGCGTCAGGTTGAATGCAGACGGCAGCGTGCAGCTCATCGCCGGACTGATGGATGTGGGAGAGGGCAGCACTACAGTCATGGCGCAGATTGTCGCTGAGGCACTGGGCGTGTCGTATGACAGCGTTCGCGTTACCTTCGGTGACACGGCGGATACGCCCGAAGCGCCTATTACGGCAGGCTCGACGGCTACGTTCTCGACAGGGACTGCGGCAAAGCAGGCGGCGGAGGCGTTGAAGACGAAGATTCTGAATGCCGCCGCCGCAAGTCTGCTTCACGATGCGGACGGCCTAAACATTGTCGATGGGAGCGTAGTGGATGCGGACGGCGAAGTAAGAATGCAACTCTCGGAAGTCGCAGCAAATGTCGGAGAGAACGTCCTTGACGCTGACGCTTCGGTTATGCCGGGCAGCAGGGATCACATCGTGAACTCGTTTGGCGCACATTTTGCCGAGGTGGAGGTAGATACGGAGACAGGTAATGTTCGAGTGGTGCGATATGTGGCGGCACACGACTCGGGGCGCATCCTAAACCCGCAGCTTGCCACCAACCAGGTGGAGGGTGGTGTGTCGCAGATGCTGGGATTCACCCTGTCGGAGGAGATGCTGACCGACCCGCACAGCGGCGTTACTCTGAATGCAAGTCTGCTGGAGCACAAAAGCCCCACCGTTAAGGAGTACCCGCCCATTCAGGTGATATTCGCCGATGTGGTCGATCCGATCGGCCCCTTCGGTGCGAAAGCGCTGGGCGAACCACCAAGCGTCGGGCCGGCTCCAACCATTATCAACGCCATATACGATGCGATTGGCGTCCGTATTACCAGTCTGCCCGCAACCCCGGACAAGATTCTCGACGCATTGAGCAGAAGGGAAGAGGCTTAGTGGGTGATGAATGCGTTTGAGTACGTGAGTGCACAGAGCGTTGATGAGGCCGGCGAACTGCTTGTTGCGAATGGCGAAGCTAACGTCATTATCGCGGGCGGGACCGACTTGCTGGGAGAGATCAAACAGGGCACTGCTCATCCGTTGAGACTGGTCGGCTTGCATTCGATCAACGACCTAAAAGGCATACGCCTATACGAGCGAGGATTGCTCATTGGGGCGATGACCACCATTGCCGAGATTGCCGGGCACGAGTATGTCAGGAGCCGTCATGCCGTTCTTGCAGAGGCTTGCGATTCCGTTGCTACTCCGCAGATCCGAAATGTGGGAACTCTAGGGGGCAACCTGTGTCAGAGGCCGCGCTGCTGGTATTATCGCAGCCCGCTTTTCGACTGCCTGAAGAAAGGCGGCGACAGGTGCTTCGCTCATGACGGCATGAATAAGTTCCATGCGATATTCGACACCGGAGTCTGTCCCGCGGTGCATCCCTCTGACACTGCCGTTGCCTTGTGCGCCGTGAATGCGCGGGTGCTGCTAATGTCTGTCGACGGCGCGCGAATGATGCCTGTCGAAGATTTCTTTGTACTGCCTGATGAAGATACGACCGTGGAGAATGTGCTGCAAATGGGCGAGATGGTCGCTGAAATTGTCATTCCAACCGCATCGCCAAACCTGCGTAGCATATATCTGAAGGCGAAAGAACGGCAGTCGATGGACTTCGCCCTGGCAAGCGTTGCGCTGTCCCTTGAGGTGTCTGAGGATGTTGTTTTATACGCGAGCGTAGTCC
>JAGGDZ010000398.1 GCA_024648655.1 Chloroflexota bacterium
GGCAATCCGACTGGCTGAGCAGAAGATGTGTCCTGTCTATTTCGTCCACGTCAGCGCCGGGGAAGGCGTCCGAGCGGTTGGAGAGGCGCGCACTCAGGGTTTCCCCATATACGGCGAAACACTGCACAACTACGCTTGCTTCAATGCGGAGAACTATCGTGAAGAGTTCGGCATGAAGTACCACACGTACCCGTCACTCAAGTCTCCCGGCGACGCCGATACGCTCTGGCAAGGCTTGCTTGACGGCAGGCTTTCCACTGTCGCAACAGACCTCGTATCGACCACATGGGAGGAGAAGACCCGCTTCAAGACGGTAGCCGACGTTACGGGCGGACACAACGGAATCGAGACGCGTGTAGGCATCGCTTACACGGAGGGTGTGGTCAGACGAGGCATGTCCTTGCAGAGGTTCGTGGACATCACTTCTGCAAACGCAGCCAAGATTATGGGCCTTTACCCTCGTAAAGGCGTAATCGCGGCAGGCAGCGATGCCGATATCACCATCATCGACCCAAGCATCAAGGGACCGCTCTCGCTCGATGATCTGCACCTTGAAGATTACAGCATATGGGAAGGCTGGCACATCGAAGGCTGGCCCGTGACCACCCTGTTGCGTGGCAATGTGATGGTAGAGGATCGGAAGCTGGTAGGTGCCCCGTCCACAGGCCAGTTCGTCCGTCGCACGATAGACTCTGAAGTTCTTGCCAGACCTGTTTGCTGACATGACGATGCGATATACTTTCCATGCAATAGCCTAAAAAAGGTGAGCGTTTCAGACGATAAGAGGAGGAAGAGAATTGGCAACACTGACATTGAAGGATGCCCATCAGGTAATTGCGGGAGCGCAGGCAAAAATGGACGAGATGGGCGTCAAGCTTACCATTTCTGTCGTTGACGGCAGAGGAGACTTAATAGCGCTTGCCCGCGTTGACGGCGCATCCTGGCGCACACCGTACATATCTCAGGGCAAGGCGGTCGCTTCCGCCACCTGGGGGCTGTCCAGCGCGGACATGGCTGCCCGCTGGACAGAGCCGATATTCCCAGGCTTTATGGCGCTTCAGGGCGGTCGCTTCATCCCCAGCCAGGGAGCGCTTCCCATTTACAAGGACGGCGAGCTTGTGGGTGCGGCGGGCGGCAGCGGTGGCACGCCTCAGGAGGATGAGGATTGCGTCCGCGCGGGCATTGAATCCGCGTGCCTAGCCACAAGCGCCTAGCAAACACCCCCTGAGGGGCAACTGACAGAGGTTGCCCCTTATCCTTATCCTTCCTATCATATTAGCTCACGTTCCCCACGACCTTGAACGCATGCGCCGCCAGCACGCGAACGTCTTCCGGCGGCGCAACTGCCATGCCATGCCCCGTTTCTAGCGCGCGTCCGCTCGCCAGCTCATCCTGGATCACCCACAGCCAGCCGTCATTGATGGCCTGCGGCGCTCCCACAGGCTTGCAGAAATAGATCATGTCTATGTGCTGGTGCCACCCCTGCACGGGGTCGTCAATGTCTTCTATCTCAATAGTGAACGGAGCATGCACTTGCTCCGGGTAGTCGAGGGCAATCGGCGTTCCCGTCGGCACGACCTCTGCCTTCACTCCAGTTTCCTCTTCAACCTCCCGCAGCACCGCCTGCACCGGATCTTCGTTGGCTTCGATGTGACCACCCGGCGGAAGCCACATCTTCACCTTCGGATGCCAGTGCAGCAGAGTCGCGTCCTTATGCACTACAAATCCAGTCGCCGTGAAGTGCCGTACTGTTGTCATTCTAGCTTCGTTCCTCGGCATCGCCGCCTTGCGCTGTGGAGAGGTATCTCCCGTCATCGCCTGACTCCGACGACGCTCGTCGCAGCCGAGAGCTTACTGTAAGCCGCCTCTTGAATCGCACGATAAGGTATATGACGATTCCGATAACGATCCACACCGGAATGAATATCACCACCCAGATTGCTACGGTGCCCGCCGCCTGCGCAAAGCCGGACAGCGCGCGAACAGCGGACTTTAGATTTTCGCCTGCGCTCCAGCCTGAGATCACGAAGCCTTCCGCCTCCTGCACGAAGACCTCGATAGTTGCGGCGCCCTCGACGTTTCCTGCTTCACTTTCGGCAGAGACTGTGAGGGTGACGGAGAATGGTTCTGGCCGATGATTCAGATACACATGCGTCGTTGTGACCGTAGTCGCGCCTTCTTCAGGAGCGCCGCTCACTGCCTCGCTCCCGTCGCTGAACTCCCAAGTGTAGCGGTAATTGCTCAGTCCTTTGGGTCGCGTGAACGAGCCTGAGAACTCAACCTCTTCGCCCTCTTTCACGACGAGATGTTCACCTGCGAAAACCGAAATTGCGGGCAATTCGGTTACGGTTGCGATAAAGGTGTCCGAACCTTCTACCACGCCCGCATCGCCGCTGCCGTTCATTGTAACTTCGACGATGAACGGCGATTCGAGGTCGCTTCTGTACTGGTGATGGACCGTGGCTGTTATGCGACCGCCGTCGGGCCTCGGTGCGCTGCTGCTGCCGTTCTCTACCGTTGAACCGTCCCCGAAATCCCAAGTGAATTTGAAATCGTCTATCCCTTCCGGAGGGTAGAAAGTCGCCCTGAATCGCGCGGCTTCGCCCACACTGAACGTCCTGTCTTCACCCGCGTCAACGCGCATTTCCTGCGGAGCGAGATTGAGCGATATGTTGATCAGCGAAAACGCAGCCGTTTCTTCCAGTAGCTTGATACGCCCCAAGTGCGACTCTATCTCCACCTGAAGACGCGCAAGTTCTCGCTGCACTTCCAGCGCGTCTTCCACATCTTCTGCCTTGTCCAGCAGCTTGATAAGTGCCTCTTCTGTCGCTTTCAGGCTGGTCACGCGCGAACGCAGGTCGTAGTATTCGTCAGTAACATCGGTGCTCGTAGATGCTTCTGACAGCACATCCACACCCACCTGCCGCATCCACTTCAGTGTGTCGTCCAGCTTAGCCGCAGGCACACGCACCGCGATGAACCCGTAGTGCCTGGAGCTTCGGTCGGTGCCGACAACCCAGCCGCCGTCCTGCTGCACGCCCTGCGTAATTTCCTCAATGGAAACCGCAACATCGTTCACTTCGAGGGCGAGCTGCACTGTACGTACAATGATGCGGTTTTGCGCTACCAGCGCCGCCCGTTCCTCACTGAACTCGCCCAACTGCGAAGCCTCTTCCGACATTCTCAAAGCTTCAGTCTCAACTTCTTTGAGGACCACTTTCTCGTCTGTCGCGTGAGCAGCGGCCATCTGTACGGGGGCAGCCGGAGCAGCCATGGCTGCAGGCGCTGCCGTGGCTCTGGGTGCAGGCGCCGCCATCTGTGGAGCGGCTGGAGCGGCGGCGGAAAATGTGCTGTCTAAAGCCTCGGAAGACGAGCCGCACCCGATCAGTACGGCGACTATTAAGGTAGCTGCTACTAACAGTATGTAAATTGTGCCCCTTGTCATCATTCAATCCTCCATCGACTTCAAACTAACTTTAACACAATTGATCTTTGGAAGAAGCACGCTCAAGGCGTCTCTCTACACTTCTAACGAATGACACAGTCATTTTGTTCCATCTTTCTCTCATGTGTTTTGAAGCTCTCATGTCATGAAGTTTTACTTCTCGACAGAATTATCTCATATTGGTGCTTCTTCCCACACGGAAATTCTGCGTGTGCAGCCTTCTGACAGTCCCATAACGGAACATTGCCTTGACAATACGGTGCGCGGATGTCAACATCGCCCTGTGCGCGGCCCATATCCGTGTACACCGCCATCGAATCACGACATGAAAGGCAAAGCCACACATGCGTCACCCCCACAGCCCTGCCGACGAGCAACACGAACACGACCAAGAAGGCGAACATGACCACAGTCACCACTCACACGGCATTCGAGGCAGGGGCGGCTTCATAATTTCCGGATTGACCGGCGGGCATGGGGTCTTCCACTGGTTCACCCAAAGCTTCATCGCTATGCTTCCTGAAGTTCAAGCGGCTTTCGCACTGAGTGGAGTGGGCGTAGGAGGCATTACCTCAATTAGAGAGTTGGTGTCCGGGTTAGTAACGCTCCCGGGAGGCATAATCGCCGATGCCTTGAGAAAACACTGGGGGCTTGTCCTTGCGCTGTGCATGGCTTTCTTCGGAATCGGCTGGCTGATTATCGGCATCGCACCTCACTACTACGTGCTGCTGTTCGGCATGGCAGTCGTTGCGCTTGCGGCGTCCATCTGGCACCTGCCCGCAATGGCGTCCCTGTCACACCACTTCTCGCATCGGAAAGGGACTGCGCTATCATTCCATGGCGTGGGCGGTCAGATTGGTGATGTTCTTGCCCCTCCGGTTACGGGATTCCTGCTGGGATTTCTCGTCTGGCGCGAGATTATCAGCATATATGCGGCTATTCCCATATTCCTCGCCTTCCTCGTCTATTGGGCGTTCAAGAACATCGGCAGAACCGGCGAAGATGAAAGCGCTGACGGGCGCGCAGGTCAGATGCAGGCGACGAGGCGCGTCCTACGCAATCCCATCCTTTGGATCGTCGCATTCGTCGGTGGCATCAGAGGAATGGCATTTATTGGCTTGATAACCTTCTTCACCATATTTCTCGATGACCTCGGCATGACTCCATTCGTCAGAAATCTGCATTTCGGATTACTGCTTGCGATCGGCATCGTGTCCACACCCGTAGTGGGTTGGTTGTCGGACATTTTCGGAAGGAAGGCCGTGCTGGTGCCCGGTCTTCTCCTTCTGGCAGTGCTGTCGTATCTGCTCGGCAACTCAGGCGTCGGCGTCGCTCTGATAGTGATAGTCGCCCTGATGGGTACATTCTTGTACGGCGACCAGCCCATCCTCACAGCACTCGCGCTCGATGTAGTGGGTGATCAAGTGCCTACGACGGTCCTAGGCATCCTGTCGCTCGAACGCTTCCTGCTCAGCGCGGCGTCTCCAATCATTGCCGGCGTGCTGTATGATAATGGCTTCACTTTCGGCGGCATTGACCTCACCGGTCCTCAAGCTACATTCACCTATGTTGCCTTGCTTTTCGTGATAGGCGGGCTAATTCTGCTTTTTACTCCGCTGCCGCGTCCTACTCATTCCGCAGACCACCACTGATCATTGGGACGCGAGTTGTGGGCATTACCGATGGGCATTACCCAATGGGATACAAAAGGCATATAATATCCTGTAATATCCCGTGAGATCACACGCGCTTAAATCACATCTATGGGAGTTATCCATGAATTTTTCTATAACCGTGCTGCCCGGCGACGGCATCGGGCCGGAGGTCATTGCAGAGGCCGTCAAAGTCATGGGCGCCGTCGGCAATCGCTTCGGCCACAATTTTGATACGAGCTATGGCAGAGTTGGAGGCAATGCCATAGACGACTTCGGCACGCCGCTGCCGGATGAGACCAAAGAGATGTGCAGATCGACCGACGGCATTCTATTCGGCGCAGTCGGCGGCCCCAAGTGGGACGATCCGCGCGCTCCCACACGCCCGGAGGACGGTATTCTCGACATTCGCAAGAGCCTCGGACTTTTTGCGAACCTACGTCCCGTCAAAGTCTATCCGCAGCTCATAAACTCCAGTCCCATCAAGCCCAACCTTCTGGAAGGCGTGGACATGATAATCGTGCGAGAGCTGACGGGCGGGCTGTACTTCGCCAAGCCTAAGAAGCGGTGGGATACTTCCAGAGGGCGTCGCGGTGTGGACACCCTGAAGTACACAGAACAGGAGATAGAGCGCATCGTGCGTGTTGGCTTCGAGTTGGCACAGGGCCGCCGCAAGCGCCTCACGTCCGTTGATAAGGCGAACGTACTTGAGACAGGCAGGCTCTGGCGTGAGATTGCCACTGAGGTCGCTCAAGATTATCCCGACGTAGAGCTGGAACATGTCCTGGTTGACGCGGCATCTATGCAGCTTATTAGTAACCCGTCGCACTTCGATGTCATCGTAGCCGAGAACACATTTGGCGATATACTTACGGATGAGGCTTCCGTGCTTGCAGGTTCGATGGGCATGCTGCCATCCGCGAGCCTGTCCGGTCTTCCTAAGGCAGGTGGTCGAGGGAAACGGCCGGTCAGCCTGTACGAACCGATTCATGGCAGCGCGCCGGACATCGCAGGGCAGGGGATCGCTAACCCTATCGGCACAATCTTGAGCATGGCATCTATGCTGCGCTATTCGCTGGGACTGGACGTGGAGGCGCAGGCCGTGGAGCAGTCGGTCGAGGGCGTTCTGGCGGAAGGCTACCGCACGCCGGACATAGCGGCCGACGGCGGAGAAGTTCGCGGAACGACCGACATGGGCGATGTGATTGCGGGACGGATATAGGCAGGGTTAACGCAACGGAGGCTGCCAATGGTCACACCGCATCATTATGACGCAATCGTAATTGGTCTTGGCGGCATGGGGAGCGCGGCCCTTTATCAACTCGCTCAGCGCGGCAAACGGGTTCTCGGCATCGAACAGTTTGGCATTGCCCATGACAAAGGCTCCTCACATGGAGTGACGCGGATCATCAGGCTTGCATATCACGAGCACCCGTCATATGTGCCGCTTATGCGCCGCGCCTACGAACTTTGGCGAGACCTGGAAGCTTCCGCAGGAGAGCGGATCCTTCACATTACCGGCTCGATTGACGCGGGACCGCCGGGAAGTCCCTACTTTTCAGGCTCTCTTCAATCGTGCCAGGAGCACGACTTGCCTCACAAAGTGCTAACGAGCGCGGAACTTACCAAGCGTTTCCCCGGCTATCGTCTGCCTTCCGAAACGATGGCTGTTTTTCAGGATGAAGGCGGCTTTCTTTTGCCGGAGCGATGTATCTCGTTATTTGTAGAGCAAGCGCAAGAATTAGGCGCGACTGCCCTCACAAATGAGCGCACGATAGGATGGCATCCAACTACCGACGGCGTACAGGTGAGAACGGAGAGGGGTGAATACGAAGCGGATACTCTAATCGTATCGGCCGGCGCGTGGGCGTCCAAGTTGCTGCCCGGTCTCGGCACCTCAGCCGTCCCGGAGAGGCAGGCGCTTGCCTGGTTTAAGACGCTTCGCCCCGAACTATTTACACCGGAGGTGTTTCCGGTCTTCAATCTGATGGTAGATGAGGGTAACTTCTATGGCTTCCCGGAGTTCAGCATACCCGGATTCAAGCTGGGAAGATACCATCATTTGGAAGAGATAGTGGATCCTGATGAAATTGACAGAGATCCTAACGCGCAGGACGAGGCGTTGTTGCGAGATTTCACGGAGAAGTACTTCCCTGACGCGGCTGGCGCGACGTCCTCGATGAAGGTCTGCATGTTTACCAACAGCCCCGACGAGCACTTCATAATTGATCGGCTGCCGAAAACTCCACAAGTCCTGGTGGCGGCGGGCTTTTCCGGGCACGGGTTCAAGTTCTCAAGCGTGGTAGGGGAGATACTGGCAGACATTGCTCTTGACGGCGCGACAAGGCACGATATCGATATGTTCAAGGTGTCCCGCTTCGACTAGATTCGGGAGGCGGTGACGCAGTCGTTGCTGGCATGCCCACACTCGTCTAATTCGCCTTCGGCTTGACAAAGCGAGTAGGGCGGTATGGCGATAGGACATGGGCGGCGTTGACGCCATCGCATATTTCCAGAGCCGCCAACTGGCTTAGGACCGGAGCGAGTGTAACGCCGCTGTGCGTAAGCGCGATGTACATGTTGGGAACTTCGGGGGTGAAGCCCATTATGGGGTAGCCGTCAACGGGCATGGGACGCCATCCCACCGGTACGGGTATAGCTTTCGCTCCGGCAATGCCGGGCAAATAATGGCAGGCTCGCTCCAGAAGGTCGTCCGCATGCGCCTGGCTGTCGTCTTCCCCTAGGCTCTCTTGATTGCCTTCACCAATCATCATCCTGCCGTCCGCGCACTGGCGAATGTGGATCTCCTGACGACCGTCTCCCAGCCCAGGCGCATAAACGACCGGAACATTTCGCAACAATTCCGGAACCGGCGTGGTCCGTATGACCACGCCTGGGCTCTCCGCCTGCGGCACATGCACGCCTGCCATCGCAGCGATGGCGGATGTCTCGGTGCCGGCGGCGAGCACTACGAAATCACACTCAATGTCTCCGGATGTCGTATTCACGGCGACTATACGCCCGCTCCTGTCGGAAGAGAATCCGACGAGTTCAGTTTGCGTATGAACCGTAGCATCCAACTCGTCAAGCCGGCGCACGCAGGCATCCACAACCAGTTGCGGCTCGACTTGACCTTCGTTCTCGCTGTATTCGGCTGCCGCCACGTTGCCGACATCCAGAGAAGGCTCAAGCTCAGAGAGTTCGGATGCGCTGATCAGGCAAGTGGGATAGCCCCAGGATTGCAGTTGGCGAACCTGAGATATGAGGCTCTGAGCGGCATCGGCTTCAGACTCCCACGAAACTTTACCGCCCC
>JAGGDZ010000419.1 GCA_024648655.1 Chloroflexota bacterium
CACTAATAGACTGATTTAATATGCACTAATTAAGTTGATCTGTCAACAGATAAACTGCAGAAAGTTGCAGGTTAACATTTATCAATCGTAATCGATAAGCTGCCTCCTTTGTGAATAGGATTCTGAGTCTTTTGGCCGACCCCCTCTATTGGGAGGGTAAAGGGGGCCGGCCACGAGAAAGGGAAGATAATAGAAAACTCTGAGTTGTAGCGACTCATATGTCAGCGAACACCGCTTTGAAACTATGTGCGCCTCGTCAACGCTGAGACGATATGCCTTTCGGTATGCTGTGTACCGTTCTCTCTGTCCAGGGAGGTAATGGAATTTGCGAGTGCGTAGTCGATAAGAGGTTCGTCAAGATCCATCAGATAATCGGGAACTCCGCATCCGCAGTTGGTTATCTGAGGACTACGCGTAATTCCTCCTGGTGTGCATCCTTGTCCGACCGGAAGAATCTTTGGTATTCCCGCACCAATCCCAGATACTACGCCCCGGACAATACTGCTTCTGCCATGAGAGCATTCCGCGGAGAGAGTCTCGTGAAATCGATTGCACCGTCTGTAGAGCTTGTCGCCCTTGCTGGATCGATGTTTTGTGATGGCTAAACTGCACATTGAATACTCTCGAAAATTTGGCATCACTATTACTAATAGGCTGAGTTAATATACACTATTAATATATACTAATTAAATTAAGCTGTCAACAGGTAAACTGCAGAAAATTGCAGGTTAACATTTATCAATCGCAATCGATAAGCTGTCTCCTTTGTGAATAGGATTCTGAGTCCTTTGGCCGACGCCCTCTATTGGGAAGGTAAAGGGGCCGGCCACGAGAAAGTGAAGTCGGAGATAATAGAGGTCGAAAAGATAGTTGAAGTTGAGAAGGCGATGGGGCCGGTTGACATCGGCGCTCTAAAGACCGAGGTGGTCGCCAACTACGCCGACGGCGTACATGCCAGCTACGCGCGCAGCCTGGGTGCCCGGCGGCGGCAACTACTGAGCGGAGTTCATGCAGGACAATGACACCGCCATCACGAACATCATCACCGGCATCGGCGAGCTGAGCCGTGGCGAACTGGTTGGCGAGCGCATGACCGTGGCGTACGAAGCGCGGCCGCAGGAAGACGAGCACCCCTGCTTCTCGGACAATGCTGTGGACATCGTTGGCAACGCGCTTGGCATCCAGATGGTTCTGGAAGGCGACTACGGCACGGTAACCGGACCTAACTGGCGCGGAATGCAGCGACAGATGCTCCCGAAACAGAGGACAGCGCTCGCCCAAGGCTGGTGCTACCCATAAGGGTTCCTGATTAACAGTTTCCGACAGTCACAAAATGGTCAGCTGATCCATCGGTGCATTACATCGACGGCGCGCTGCTAAGAGCCGGACAGCCAATCCCTGAGTGTCCGTATGTGGTCGGGTCGCGTGCCGCAGCACCCCCCAATTATCCGCGCGCCGCTCTCTTTCCACACCTTGGCGTAATTTAGGTACTGCTGTGGCTCAATAGCATCCGGCAGCGAAGATGGGCTGACGCTGCGGGGGAAATGAGCGTAAGCGCCGAAGGTTCCTGCCCAATTCTTACTGACTATCTCCAACCCCGGACCCGTGTCATCCACGGGGGTGTGCATTATGAACACCGCTGCTACATCCTTGTCCTTGATGGCATCCATAGCGTCTTGAAGGGACTCGTTCCCGTGCCTGTCTTGGATACCCAGGTAAAGCCCTTTGCCATCCCAGACTAGGGAGAGCCCGACCCATACCGGAAGCTCCAACTCTGCCGCTGCATCTATCACCGCCAGCGTATCGGATATCCGGACCAACATCTCGCCCACCACCACATCGGGGCCGCCCTTTGCCAACTCTCCCAGCTGCTCGCGGTAGGTATCCAGAGCTTTCTCATAGGGCACGGGAACTTCCGCATGCGCTTTGGGGCGCATTGTAGATACGGAAGCCGCAATGACCACGGAGTCCTCCGTCCCGGTGGTCTTTCTTGCCTGCACCGCCGCCTCCATCCCCAGCTTGTTCGCCTCGGCTACCTTGTGTTCGATGCCTCCTACTTCCAGCATGTCGCGCCCTGTGGCAAATGTGTTTGTGATGATAATCTCGGCGCCCGCTTCTATGTATTCTTGATGAATGTCCTTCACCAACTCCGGATGGGTGAGCATCGGACCGCCTGACCATGTGGTGGAGCTTATCATCCCACGCCTCTCGATCTCCGAACCCATACCGCCGTCCATTAGTATCGTCTCTCCCGCTGCTATGCGGCGCTGCAATTTTTCGAAGTTGCTCATATTTCCCTCCTAGTGAAATCCGATTATGCAATTCAAGGCTAATCGAATCCGCAGTCGCCTTGGCAAGTCATTATAGCAGGGGAATGGAAAAGATAGCGCTTTCATTCAGGTGGATGAATAAGCAGATTCACCCCATCCCTTTTCAGTAGGCTCAGGCAGGCTCTGATCTTTCCCGTATCAAGCCCGTATCTAAGGAGGAGTCACTTCCGTCACCTAGAAGCAAATGCCATCAATGGTAAATGGAAAATGGCTGTTGGAATCCAGATTGCCGATGACTTACAATTGAAGTCCGCCACGCGGCTCAACTCTAATTCAATAGATTGATCCATGTTGAAGTAGAAGCAGGGATATCTCCAATACAGATCTGGGCTATAGTGAAGTCTCCGGGCTGGGCAGCATAGCTCAGAAATAATTTGCACTTGCACGGTGTACCGGCAGCGAGGAGAGAACGCATGACAATAGACCGCTCCACAGCTAAATTTCTGACGGAGATGGCTGAGGACGGTAGAAAGCCTATACACGAAAGCACGCCTCCTGATGCCCGCGCGTTTGCATCAAAGATCGCAGATCTTGCGGGGCCCGCGCCGGAAATGGTGCGTGTGGAGGAGCGTACTGTAGAGGGCGCGGACTGCGAAGCAACCCTTCGTATTCTGGTTCCTTTCGAGCGACCCCGTGGAGTTCTAGTCTATTATCATGGGGGTGGGTGGGTCACCGGCTCCGCGGACGAGTATGACACAGTAGCACGCAAGCTCGCGGAACGGACATCTTGCGCGATCGTCCTCGTGGAATACCGCCTTGCGCCGGAGTATCGCTATCCAACGGCCGTAGATGACTCATTTATGGCGTTGGAATGGGTGGGGGAACACGTGCGCGAAATTGTAGGACAAGATGTGCCATTGATAGTAGCCGGTGACGGCGCCGGTGGCAACCTCGCTGCCGTGACGGCTATACGTGCCCGCGACCGCAATGGCCCATCCGTAGCGCTGCAGGTGCTTATCTACCCGGTAACCGACGCAGACTTCGCTCGTCCTTCTTATTTGGATGCGGACAACGAACTGCTACTGACACGCGAAGCGATGATCTGGTATTGGAATCATTACCTGCCTGAAGGCTATCGGCGCAACGAGCCGGACGCATCTCCACTGCATACTGAAAATCTACAGGGACTTCCGCCGGCCGTTATCCTTACTGCAGAGCACGATGTCTTGCGCGATGAGGGCGAGGCTTACGCTGCGCGGTTAGAGGAGGCAGGTGTACCGACTAATCTCCAGAGATATGCCGGTCAAATGCATGGATTCTTTACGCTTCTGATGCTGCCGGGTAGCGAACTTGGTTTTCAGCAGGTTGTAAAATCAGTCAGAGCGTGTATTGTGAGAGCGCGCAGGGCTTCATCTACAGGGTGAAAACTGCCAGTTTCCTACCGAACGGCTAGCGCTAGGAGAGAAAAGATGGCTGCATATGCACAGACACCTCCGGAATTTGACGCAGTAGTCATTGGGGCAGGCTTTGCGGGATTGGGCATGCTGCGGCGGCTGCGAGACGAACTAGGCATGTCCGTCCAAGTCTATGAGGCGGGTTCCGGAGTCGGCGGCACATGGTACTGGAACCGTTATCCTGGCGCGCGCTGTGACTCGGAGAGCTACGTGTACTGCTTCTCATTCTCGAAGGAGCTGCTTCAAGACTGGAACTGGAGCGGGAAATACCCCGAACAGCCAGAGATCTTGAACTATCTCAACCATGTCGCTGACCGCTTCGACCTTCGTCAAAATATCCGGCTCAACACCCGTGTGACCTCTGCGAAATTCCTTGAGGACGCCAATTGCTGGCGGGTCGAAACAGACCGGGGTGACCGTACCACCGCGCGGTTCCTTATTACCGGCATAGGGTGTATCTCGGCCGGCAATGTTCCGGACATCGTCGGGCTAGACTCCTTTGAGGGAGACTGGTATCACACGGGAAGCTGGCCTCATGAAGAGGTCGATTTCGCGCGCAAGCGAGTCGCTGTCATCGGCACCGGTTCAAGCGGAGTGCAGGCGATACCCGTTATCGCCGAGCAAGCCGAGCGCCTGACGGTCTTCCAGCGAACACCGCAGTACACAATCCCCGCACGACACGAAAACGTGGACCGCAGGTTTATAGAGGAAGAAGTAAAGCCCCGCTACGATGAAATCTGGGAGAAGGCAAGATGGTCAAAGGCCGGCTTTCCCGCAGATTACAGCGAGCGCTCGGCTTTGGAAGTCAGCGCGGAAGAGCGTATGCAAACATACGAGGACTTGTGGGCAAAAGGTGGGACTACGTTCCTGTACGGGACATTCAACGACATCCGTACGGATAGGCGGGCGAACGATACTGCCGCGGAGTTCATCCGATCCAAAATCCGGGAAATAGTAAAGGACTCCGAGACGCGCGAGAATCTTCTCCCTACGGACCACCCATTCGGCTCAAAGCGTACGCTGATAGACACCAATTACTTCGAGACATACAACCGCGAGAATGTCGAGCTGGTCGATATTCGCCACTCGCCAATTCAGGAGATATGGTCAAAGGGGATACGCACCGAGGACAAAGAGTTCGAGTTTGACATCATCGTCTTCGCTACCGGATTCGACGCTATGACCGGTACTTTCTTCAAGATGGACATTCGCGGCAGAAACGATCTGTCCCTTAAGGAGAAGTGGTCCGAAGGACCCAAGACTTACCTTGGGCTGCAAGTCGCGGGATTCCCGAACATGTTCATGATAACGGGGCCAGGCAGCCCTTCGGTGCTCAGCAACATGCCGGTCTCCATCGAGCAGCACATCGAATGGATATCCGACTTCATCGAATTTATGCGCGAACAGGGTATCGAGACGGCGGAGGCGGACTCCGACGCGGAGAGCGCCTGGGTTTTCCATGTGAACGAAGTTGCCGAGCCAACAATGTTTATGCTGGCGAACTCGTGGTACCTGGGGGCGAACATTCCCGGGAAGCCCAGAGTGTTCATGCCTTATGCCGGTGGCGTCGGAACCTACCGTGAAAAATGCAATGAGATCGCGTGCAACGGCTACGAAGGCTTCATCCTCTTGACTTGACACTTATGTGAACAAAGGATAAGTTACCTCCATAAAATTAGCATATGACAATAACCTGCCGCTCGAATAGACATATCGCTCACTCTTAGAGTTTAACTCTGGCTTATTGTCCTGAATTCGGATACCAATTGAGAAAGGAAGTGCCATGATTGGATTGGGCGAAAAGTTGAGCTTCAGGTATTTGCTAGCATTCGCCGTGTGCGGGATGCTCCTGGTGGGGCTTGGGTGCGCTAGTCAGTCCGAGCCGGAAGCGCAAGCGCCAGCACCAACCGCGCCTGCCGCCGCCGCTCCCGCTGTGGCGCCTACTACCGCCCCCGCGTCTGCGCCCACCACTGCTCCGCCGTCTAAGCAGCCGGAAGGTGAGCTGGTAGTCGGCGTTCCACTGCTGCATCCTCTGGTACAGCTGCAAGAGAAGGACGCGAACGGGACGGTTGGGGGCCCAGGTACGGACTTCCAGATTTACGAGGGTATATTCCGCGCACAGTTTACGGAGCCGGGCGTCATTCCTTCTCAAGAGGAGTACGAGCCGGAAATTGCCGAGTCGTGGGAGATTGCTCCGGACTTCAACAGCGCCACGCTGAACATCCGTAAGGGAATCATGTGGCACAACGACTGGGGTGAGCTGAAGGCAGAGGATGTAGTTTTCACGTTTAACAACTCGTTCAAGGTCGGCTCGGTGAGCAACGCAGGTGAGCAGCTTTCGCCGGGACACAGGGAAGGTTGGGAGGTAATAGACGAGTACATTGCCAAGATGAATGTGGTCCCCGGCGAGTTCAGCCCGACCTGGGGAACGCTGCATGGAGGGCTTGGCTGGGACTCTACCTTTGGGATGACCTGCAAGCACTGCTTCGAGGAGATAGGCGAGAGCGCGTTCATATCCACTCCGATAGGAACGGGGCCTTATGTAGCCAAAAAATGGGTAGGCAACGATGAGGTTGAAGGCGAGGCTCAAATCGACCACTGGCGGATAGTGCCGAATATCAAGACTCTGAGGGTCTTCGAGATGCCCGAAGACGCTACTAGGGAAGCCGCCATCCGCACGGGTGAGGTTGCCATTACCAAGATTTCCGTAAAGAAGGTCGCGGGCATCATCGATGACACCAATGGCGTTGCCGTTCCGATGGGCTTGCCAAATCCGAATACCATATATTTCTCAGGCAACTATTGGGCGAAGGTATGCCCTGAGTGTGAAGAGATGGACCTGCTGAAGGAGCCTAGGCCGGGCTTCCTGCCGGATGATGAGCATCCGTGGATTGGCAACCCGTTCGCCGATGGCTGCGACTATGACGCGATGTTCTCGTCCGTGCCGCCGCCCGACGGCTCAGTCTGCCCTGAGATGGAGGGACCGCGCAAGGTGCGCTGGGCAATGTCTATGGCGATAGACCGACAGGCTATCGTGGACAATGTGATGGATGGCTTCAGCGACGTGGCATATACTGCTATGCACACGCAGTTCCCGCCGGGAGATCCGAACTTCCAAGAAGAGTGGACGGTGCCTTTCGACCCGGCGATGGCGCGCGAGTATCTCGCCGAAGCAGGCTTCTCGGACGGCTTTTCCGTGGTGTTCTGGGCAACTGAGAGCGTGCCGAACACATGGGATCCGGAACTTGCAGACGCGGTTGCAGAGATGTGGCGGGAGCACCTGAACTTGGATGTTACCGTTGACAAGTCACCTTATGCTTCGCGCAGGCCCGAGACCGTTACGAAAGAGATGGATGTGCCCTGGCTGCACGGTTGGGGTATGCCACCCGGAGGAACGAAAGCGCCATTCTTCTGCCCGACTCCGGGGCACCTAGGTGGGGCGGAGCTTCCGGCGGTGGTCTGCGACGTGAACTACGAGAACGACATCGAGCCGAACGTGGATAAGCGCATCGAGAACAGCATATACTTCCAGAACTACATGGCATACTGGCACATCAACGCTGCCGTAGCGACGGTAAAGAGTTTCTGGGTTCAATTGCCGGAAGTTAAGGAGTGGCATCCATACTGGGGCAGCAGCTTCAATAACCCGGCTACCGTAGTTATCGAATAATGATTTTCTTTCCATTCGCCCGGTCCGTAGATTGTATTGCTGGGTCGGGCGAATGGAATCAGATAATTCTCCCTCATTCGGCACATCTTCTTGGCAGGAGCGGGGGTGATTGCATTGACCTAACCCCCTATTGACCGGCAGGTGTGATGCAAAGGCTTATCCTTCGGAAACTAGCTGCAATAGTGGTCGTGCTGTTCGGGCTGACCCTCCTTGTGTTCTCGCTGTCGCATGCGACCGGCGACCCGCGCTACCTGTATATGACACAGTACACGCGCACGACTTCAGAAGCGTGGGAGGCACAGGGGAAGGCAATGGGGCTGGACAAACCCCTGATTGTGCAGTACATCATCTGGGTAGGCAACGCCGTGCGCGGAGACTTTGGCGATTCGGTCTATTACCAGCGTAATTCGCTGGAGATGATACTAGAGGCGCTGCCCGCCACATTGCAGCTTTCCGGCATATCGTTCTTGTTCGCCATCGCTCTCGGGATGCCGCTCGGCGTCTTGTCAGCGGTCAAGAGAAGCACAGTCTGGGACTATCTAGGACGCAGTTTCGCGTTGCTGGGGCAGTCTGTGCCGCCGTTCTGGATAGCGATTGTGCTGGTGCTGATATTTAGCGTGCAGTTGGAGTGGCTGCCAACCTCTCGAAGGGGGGACTGGCCGCACTATGTGCTGCCGGTAGCGACGCTTGGATGGCTTCCGGCTGCCGGGCTGCTGCGCTTGACTCGCTCTTCCATGCTGGAAGTGCTGGACAGCGAGTATGTGAAGCTGGCAAAGGCGAAAGGAGTTAGCTCGCTGAATATAGTATGGAAACATGCCTTCAGAAACGCGCTCATCGCGCCGTTGACCTTCGCCATGATACTGCTGGCAGGGTTTATGACCGGCACGGTGGTGGTGGAGACGGTCTTCGCGTGGCCCGGCATAGGCAGGCTGGCGGTGAACGCGGCGCTCAATACGGACTTCCCGCTAGTGACGGGGCTTGCGTTAGTGTTCGGCGTAGTATTTTTGATAGCGAGCCTTTTCGCGGACATCCTGTACGGCATACTAGACCCAAGAATTCGCTATGAGTGAGCAGCAGATCAGCGCCGGCAGCCCTGAGTTTGCCATCGAAGGCGGGCGGATAGCCAAAGCGTATCAGTCGTTCAGGCGATGGCCGTTCATCCCCGTCGCTATCGCTGTGTCGCTGGTTGTGGTGGCTATATTCGCGGAACTGGTCGCACCGCATGACCCGCTCGAAGGAGACACTTACGATAGGAACGAACCTCCGTTTTGGGCAGAGGAGGGCAGCGCTAAGTTCCTGCTCGGCACAGATCATATAGGTCGAGACATACTGAGTCGCATGATTTTTGGCGCGCGCGTGTCGCTCATCGTCGCCGTAACCGTGCTGATAGCGGGCGCGGCTTTGGGAACTCTCGTAGGGTTGGTCGCAGGGTACATGGGCGGCTTAGTCGATGAAGCACTGATGCGGCTGGTCGATTTCGTGTTCGCGTTGCCCTTCATCGTGGTCGCACTTGTGGCGTCGGTTGTCTGGGGCGCAAGCCTGGAACTTGTGATTATCTTGCTGTCGCTGTTCACGTGGGCGCCATTTGCGCGACAAGTGAGGGCAGAGTCCTTGCAACTCAAAACAATGGACTATGTGGCACTGGCTAGGGTTGCGGGCGCATCCGGCCTTCGCATTACGGTGCGGCATATCCTGCCGGGTGTGGTAAATACGGTAATGGTGCTGTCCTCGCTTCAAGTCGGGTCGCTGATTCTCACTGAGTCGGTGCTCAGTTTCCTTGGCGTGGGAATACCTCCGCCGCAGCCGTCATGGGGTAGCATGGTGTCAGAGGGCAGGCAGTATATTTCTACGGCGTGGTGGATATCCTTTTTCCCCGGATTCGCCATCCTCCTGATTGTATTCTCGATGAACTTCTTCGGCGACTGGCTCCGGGACAAGCTGGACCCGCGGCTGAGGCAGATATAGGGCGCCCTGTCCGGCTTAGCAGACTTGAAAATGCAGGCTAATGGAGGGGGTGTATGTTGTGATTCGGCTAACGCTGCGTACAACGCGGATTGCCTGTATCTGGCTCATCCAATTGGTGATGCTGTCTGCGGTTGCCTGCTCGGAAGAGCCCGCGCCGATTACTTCTCGGCCGGTGCCGACCGTTCTACCCACCACGACCTCTACCGCTCTACCTTCTGTCATTGTCAGACCCAATCCGCAGGCGATGTCGCAAGAGGGCGCAAAGAAGGTTGAGGAGGAAACGGTTCGTATAACGCCGTTCATTAATGTGGCGTCGCAGTTTCTCAAGGACGGATTCGAGGTGACTAACTATCACCCCGCCGTTGTGGTGTTCGACTACGACCGCGACGGCGACAGCGACCTTTACATCACATCGAACAGGGGGAATGGCAACCTGCTGTATCGTAATGAAGGGAACGGCAACTTCTACGACGTGGCTGAGGACGTGGGCGCGGCACTTTCGGAGAGCAACAGCAGCGGTGCGGTCGCGTGCGATCTGAACAATGACGGCTACCAGGACCTGTATGTAGGATCACGGGGAATCATAGGAGATGGACTGGACTTCAGGTCTTCAACGGGCGGTGACGAGGACGCGGAGCAACTGCGTGAGGCAATTCAGGACCATCTGCTGCTGAACAACGGGGACGGCAGCTTCACCGACATCACGGAGTCGGCATTTGGAGAGGATGTGAATCTGCGCTCGGCGTCGAGTATTGCGTGCGCCGACATTGACGGTGACGGCTGGCTAGACGTCTATGTGGGTAACGCGGTAGATGAGGACTGGTTCATGTTCGACCAACCATCGCATCCGGGGCACTACAATCGCTTATACCGCAACAATGGAAATCTGACTTTCGAGGAAATATCAGAGTCGGCAGGCGTGGAGGGTGGAGAGATAACGCTGCGGTATGAAGATGGCTCCCCAATCATGTTTGAAGACGAAGAGCTGGGCATCGAGTACGAAGGATACGATCCGAATATCAGGGACGCCAACGGCAATCGTGTCGCAGACCCTTCGGGGCGCACACACGCGGTGCTATTCTTCGATTATGACGATGACGGGGACCAAGATCTATGGGCGGCGAATGACGGGCATCGTCCTTATGTGTTTCGCAATGACACTGCGGCGGGGGATGTGCGCTTCACGGACGTCGCCGAAGCGATGGGGATAGACAAGTCCGGAAACTGGATGGGGTTTGCTGTGGGCGACTACGATGGCGACGTAGATTTGGATGTGTTCATTCCCAATGTGGGTTATCATCTTCGGCTGTTAGCGCCGCAGATGGAGCCGGGCGGCGACTGTAAGTACACGGAAAGATTCGAGTGGGGGACCTGCCTGCATTACTTGCTTCGCAATGACGGAACGAGGAAGGACGCGAGTCTAGGTGTGGTGGGTGTGTTCCCGGATGTGGTGTCTGAAACCAGCGTAGAGCCAAGTCCTCTGATGCCGCCGCGCTCGCTGGACAGAAAGCGCATTCATCCTGATTGGGAGGTTCCCGCAGGTCTTGGCGCCTACGACTTCGGTTATGGCACGACCTTCTTCGATTACGATAACGATGGGTATCAGGACTTGTACTGGCTTGGCTCCGAGGGTCCTCCGGGTAATTCTTCGTTTCCGGCTGCAGGGCGGATGCTTGCAGGAGATGGCAAGGGTGGCTTCGAGGACATAACGGTGAGGGCTCATTTGCTGGACATTCGTGATGTTGATTACTCGATTCTTGATCCTGACGACCCGGAATTCAACGCCGATAGACAGCGCATCAGCAACCGGTTTCACCTGAATGGCAAGGGTCTTGCTCACGGCGACCTGAACGGAGATGGATACCTTGACCTGATAGGAACGAACAGCAGCGGACCACGATGGGACGAGCGCAAGGGGGAATTCATATCCGAAAAGGGACCGCTGTTCGTTTGGATCAACGGTGGTGGCAGCAATAACTGGATCACGCTAAGGTTGAAAGGGCGTATGGGTATGGACGGCACAGGCAGCAACGCCGACGGTGTAGGGGCGAGGGTGTATCTGGTGTCAGGAGGGCGGACGCAGGTGCAGGAAGTACGCGCAGGATCAAGCTATCTTTCAATGGATAGTATTGCTTTGGAATTTGGGTTGGGAGACGCTGCGATGGCCGACCAAATCAGGGTGCGGTGGCCGAGCGGCAGAACGCAAGTTATCGAAGATGTTCCAGCAAACCAGATTGTTCAGATTACCGAACCCGAGTCTTGAAATACCGCTTGTGCGCCCAACATATGTGGGTGCGGGGTTACTTCGCAGACTTCTTCGGGCGGACTCCGGCAGGTGCCCAAGAGTCCGAGGGAAGTTGGACTTACTGCCTCGTAGTTCTATAGAAGTCTCGTTTGATAATCAATGCCGTTGGTTGCCAAGGAGGCCTGTAAGCCGAGTTCTGTATCCTGACGCATAGCGTCTGGTGACGGCCATCCATCTAGCCTCGACGTTGCCATCGAGGTCGTGCGGCCAACCCGGGGAAGAGCCGGGCACCGTAATCCCCCTTTTAGGCCTTGCTCCGGATGGGGTTTACCTTGACCTCCGATGTTACCACCGAAGCGGTGCGCTCTTACCGCACCTTTTCACCCTTACCGAGACATAGAGTCGCGGCGGTATATTTCTGTGGCACTGTCCGTCGGGTCGCCCCGCCCCGCAGTTAGCGGGCATCCTGCCCGGTGGAGCTCGGACTTTCCTCTATCTCGCCCTAAATAAAACGAGAGAGCGGCCGCCCAGCCTCCTTGGTCTTTCCATTGTATCATCGATGGCTGAACGACACTGCCGTCAGGTCATGACTTCAATCGAGTCGTCGCGCACAACGATTCTCGATACGTGCATGAGGAGAAATGCCTGCTGCTCGTCGAAGGGCAGTTTGTCCCACCGGGAAATAGTATCGCCTACATCCAATAGATTATCGGTTGCAGCGGCGCGAGTGCGAGCCTTGTCGAGCTGCTTGAGGTAGTCGTGAACTGCACCAAGCCCGAACTCACCGCGCGCCGCGCGCTTCAAGTTAAGCAGGAAGCGGCGCTCCGCGTTTTTTATACGCTTGTCCCACATAACCTGAATCTCGCGGCTACGTCGTTTCAACGTGACGTCGCTTTGGGCTGTTATGGCAGTGTCTGAGTCCAGAAGTTTCTCCAGTTGCGAAAGCACGGTGGATTCCAGTACGTTTGCACGCCAAGTATGGTATCCGCAGAGACTCTGGTTATTGCGGCTCTGGCACTGGTAATATCGGTAAACTCCCTGAACGCTGTTGCCGTCCTTGCGCCTCCAAGATTGCCTGCGGGTTACACCCATCATCTTATTGTCGCAGTAGGCACAGATTGCGAGGCCCGACAGCAAGAACGGCTCCGTATTTGTCGAACGGGAAGACGGACGGCGCGCCTTGGTCTGATCCTGCGCCTGCCTGAATATCTGCGGATTGATGATTGCTTCGTGGACTTTGGGCAAGCGCAGTCCAAAACGGTAGTAAGTGCCAGTGTATGTCGGGTTTTTGAGTATGTCACGGATGGTCACCATGTTCCAGCGTCCACCGCGCCGCGTGACAATGTCTCGTTCGTTCAGATACTGGGCGATAAGGCGAAGCCCGAGTCCCTCGTTAATGTATTTGTCGTATATTAGCCTTACAGTGTCGGCTTCGTGCTCCACGACCTCAAGCGTGCCATCGCTGCCGTTGCGATAGCCAAACGGAGGCTTGCCAAGCCCTTTGCCTAACATCGCGCGCTTTCGCATGGAATCCTTGATGCGCTCGCTGCGATCCTTGGACACGCCGTTGGGACCTAGCGAGTCAAGAGCATTCTGAAGTGGGTCCGGAAGGTCATCGTCCTCGCATATCACCTTGCATCCGGTGGATTCAATCTCGATTATCGCTCTCACCGCTTCTTCAAGGTCGTCTCCTAGGTGCGTAGAGTCGGGCACGACGACGAGGTAATTGCTTTGGGAGGCGATGATGTGCTCAAGCATGCGTCCATACTCGGGGAACCTGCTTGCATGACTCCCGTTTCCATTGCCGTTTCCATCGGTGGAATGAGCGTCACCGGTATTGTCTCCAAAGAGGGCAACCGGCTGGTGTAGGTAGCGCTGGCAGTATTCTGTGAATCGCTCTTCGAGACTCTCACTCGGCTCGTTGGGTCTGTTCTCGTTTAGCCTGTAATATCCAATTGCGCGCATGATGTTCTCATTCCATATACAGTATCCGTCGGCAGTTGTTGCACTGTACTAGGGATTCTCCCGTTCTGAGGCGTTGAGTGTCGGACCTGGGAAGAGCCACTCGGCAGGCTTCACATACGTCCATTCCCCTGCTTGCTTCAACTCTGCTAACGGCTCGCCCGTCCCGGCTTGCAAGTAGCGTTTCGTAAGTCGAAAGTATTTGCGAAGGGAACTGCGGAAGTATCTCGTCTCGTCTCCGGTTTAATTCTTGTAGTTCGTCGCTGAGTGCTCTTCCTTGGCGTCGTAGATCCGGTACGCGCTGGCTGCGCCGCTCTTCAAGCGCGGCGAGTGTCTCTTGACTGCTCGTAAGAACTTCTTGCAACTCTTCTGTAGCTACCATCCGTTCAAGAAGCAGATCCTCCGCCTCCGATTTCTGGCGACTCAACATCGCCTGTTCTTCCTGAAATGCCTCAAGTTCGCGTGGATTAGTCACGGCGCCACCGTAGAGGCGGTTCTGGACTACCTCTTCACGAGCTTCAATTTGCTCTACCGCAAGCTGCGCGTCCCGGCGGAGCGCGTTCTGGCTTGTGTACTGAACCTGGACATTCGCGACTCGGACACGAGCTTGCCTCAGATCCGACTCGTCTGCAAGCTCCGCACGCACCGCATCGAGAGTCTTCTGCTTCTCCGCCCTTATCAGGTCAAGTTGCTGAAGCTCGTAAAGTTCTCTGAGCATCACCATTCATACTACCGTAAGCGTTGTATTTCATTTCACAGGCCGCAGAGTGCGACAAGGTGATAATACAATTGTACGGACAGGTGCTGGTTGGTTGCATAGCGAATCGTAGTCCTCATTTGGGCTTTTGTTTATCTGGGGAGGCAGTGCCGACGCCGTGCTGACAGCTTTCGTTCATCCGCTTCTACAAGTAGCCACAGGATGATTTTCGGTGCAAAGGTACAGCCGAAACTGGTATCATAGCCCCATTGTTCAAGAAAAGTCAGGACGGTAAACAGCCTGGAACATCTCATCTATTTACTGCTCTTGACGTTGGAGGTTCTTCCTTAAATGCTCTCCACAAATATAGGCAAGAGATTCCAAAAGACGAAAATTGTCTGCACGCTCGGACCTGCGACTGAGTCGGAGGAGATGATTGAATCGCTGGTAAGGGAGGGTATGAGCATTGCGCGTCTGAATATGTCGCACGGCGACTTGGCGACCCATATCACCACATTTGGTCGCGTGCGGCGAGTTTCGGAGCGATTCGGAGTGCCAATAGGCATAATGGTGGATGTTCCAGGACCCAAGTATCGAACGGGCCCGACCGTTCCCGGGGTGCTGGAAATCAAGAATGGCGACGCGCTCACGCTCACAAGTCGAGACACTATCGGAAGCCAGTCCACAATTTCAGTCTTCCCTCCGGGCATACATCGAGATGTCATAGTAGGAGGGACCATCCTCCTGGACGACGGCCTGCTAAGGCTGAAGGTAGAGGGCGTGGAGGGCGATGATGTGCACTGTAAGGTTGAGATAGGAGGGCGAGTTACCGAGCGCAGGGGAGTGGTCACGCCTGGGAGGTCTCCCTCGCAGCCCGCTCTCGATGACTATGCGAAGAGATGTCTTGCATTTGCTGCCGAGCAGGGCGCGGACTTCGTCGCGCTGTCGATGGTCAATGAAGACGAAGATGTACGCACAGCGCGCGACATCGTAACTAGGCACGGGGCAAGTCCGCTGATGATTTCAAAGATCGAATCGGTAGAGGCGCTGGAGAACTTTGACAGTATTCTTGATGCCAGCGACGGGATCATGGTTGCGAGGGGAGATATGGGCGTGCATGTGTCTCTGTATCGCATCCCTGTCATTCAGAAGGACCTGATTGCCAAGTGCAACGCGGCTGGCAAGCCGGTAATCACGGCGACGCAGATGCTGGAGTCGATGGTGCGTTCTCAGATGCCGACGCGCGCGGAGGTAACGGATGTTGCGAACGCTATATACGACGGCACGGACGCTGTCATGCTTTCGGGAGAGACGTCGGTCGGGTCGAATCCAGTCGATGCTGTGCATGCTATGGTCCAGACGGCTCTTGAGACTGAAGAGGCGCTGCCTTACGACGACATTCTGCTTGCCAAGTCGCAGTTGACCGAGGATCAACGCACAGACGATGCGATCAGCTACTCCGCGGTTCGCACAGCGCACCAACTGGAGGCATCTCTCATAGTCGCATTTACCGAGAGCGGCAGCACCGCCGGCCGGGTCTCCAAATATCGCCCGAAGTCACCTGTGCTTGCGCTTACACCGTATGCAGACATTCGGCGTCGGCTTACCCTTTACTGGGGTACGATTCCCGTGATTGTGGCGCAATTGAAGTCGGGAGAAGACTTCTTTGAGATCGGCGAGGAGCAGGCGCGCAAGATTCCCGGCGTGTTGAGTGGAGATTCCGTCGTTCTCGTCGCAGGCCTGCCGATGGGAGTGCAGGGAAGTACCAATCTGCTGCGCGTAATCTCGCTGGAAGCATAGATTTAGCCGCTTTTCGCCAATGAGAAGTTGAGTTAGACAAGCGCTTTTTGCCGATGTACAATCAGAAACATTAGGCAAGGGCATAAGGGACGGCAAATCGGGGGAGAGTAGGCAAGTGCTCAGGTTATACAATACTCTGTCCAAGCAAATTGAAGAAGTGCGACCTATTGAGCCGGGCGTGGTCAAGATGTACACCTGCGGGCCGACTGTGTACCGGGACGCTCACATCGGCAATCTCAGGTCATACCTGATGGCAGACTGGATACGAAGGGCGCTTGAGTTGAGCGACTTGAACGTAGTCCATATCAAGAACATCACCGATGTGGGGCACATGCGCCAGGAAGTTCTGGAGCAAGGCGGCGACAAGGTTATCGCTGCCGCCAGAGCCGAGGGAAAGACTCCGGCGCAGATAGCGCAGTTCTACACGGACAGGTTCTTGGGCGACGAACTCAAGCTGAATATAATACCGGCGCAAGAGTTTCCGAAAGCGACAGACCACGTCCCGGAGATGCTGGAAATAACTGAGCGTCTTGTTCGGCGCGGCCTCGCATACGAGGTCGGTGGGAATGTGTATTACGAAGTGGGCAAGTTCGGTGGCTATGGCAAGTTATCCGGCAACATCGCAGAGGGCGACCTGCTTGAAGCGGTCCGAGTCGAAGCCGACCCGCTGAAGCGCGACCCACGGGACTTCACCCTGTGGAAAGCCGCGGAAGCTGGCAGAGAACTGAAGTGGCCTAGCATCTGTGGTGAAGGATTCCCCGGCTGGCACATCGAGTGTTCGGCCATGTCGATCAAGTATCTTGGCTCACGCTTTGATATTCACACCGGCGGCGTAGATAATATCTTTCCGCACCACGAAGGCGAAATCGCTCAGAGTGAGGGCTACGCGGGCGAGCAGGTAGTAAATATCTGGACACATGGGCAGCATCTGCTCGCGGACGGCGTGAAGATGGCGAAATCGATGGGCAACTCGTTCATTCTTTCGGACATTGAGGCGCAGGGCATTGATCCGCTGGCATTCCGCTATCTGTGTTTGACGGCACAGTACGACACTCGTCTGAATTTCACCTTCACTTCTCTCAAGGCAGCACAGCGAGCGCTGCTGCGGCTGCGAAACATGGTGTGGCAATGGTCCTTCCAGACAAATGGCAGCTCGGCTGATGCTGAAACAGTTTCTCAGTGGCAGGGGCGATTTAAGTCGCTGGTTGACGACAACCTCAACATGCCGGGCGCACTTGCCTTGATGTGGGAACTCGCGCACTCAGACGTATCTCCAAGCACCAAACTGGAGCTTCTCACTTACTTCGACAGAGTGCTTGGCTTGAACATCACTAACGTCCTTGGGGACTATGCGGTTCCAAGCGAAGTCGTGAATGAGATTTCGCATCGCTCTGAGCATCGTGGGCGACAAGACTACGCTCGTGCAGATTCGATCCGCGCAAGCCTCGCGGACTCCGGCTACGTTGTGCAGGACAGCTCCGCCGCAACGCTGGTGCGCCCAAAGACCGACTGGGAAATGAGGCAAGAGCGGTGGCACACCTATTCGTCCGAAGTCGAGGTTCCCTCGTTCATGGACGAAGATGACCGTGTTGACCTGACTGTGGGTATTGTCGCCTGCAACTACCTCGATGATGTGCGGCGCTGCGTGGAGAGCGCGTTCAAGTGGCTGGGAGACCGCGATGCCGAAGTCGTAGTCGTGGATAACGGTTCCAGCGATGGCACTGACGAATGGCTGGAAGGAGCTGCCGCAGAGGATAAGCGTCTCAGGGTGATTCACATTGATCATCCGCTCGGAGAAGGCTCGGCAAAGCGAATCTTGCTGAAGCAGTGTCTTGGCAAGACGGTGGTTATGGTGGACACAAGTGTGGAGGTGGAAGGCGATATATTCGGTCCTATCGAAGGCGCCCTTGAAGACGAGACCATTGGTGTAACCGGTCCCTTCGGCTTGCGTACCACAGACCTGCACCACTTTCACGACGGCGAAGGTGAGAGTGGGGATATGGACGCGATGCAAGCCTACTGCTTCGCGTTCAGGCGTGAGCGATTGAATGAAGTTGGTCTGCCCCGCCAGACCTTCCGCTTCTACCGTAACCTGGACTTGGACTTCAGTTTCCAATTCAAGGCGCAAGGATATAGAATAGTCGCAGACGCCAGACTTCCTGTCGCACAGCACGAGCATCGCGTCTGGTCGGAATTGGCAGAGGCAGAGCGCGATGAACTGAGCCGCAAGAACTATGGTCGCTTTCTGGATAGATGGGGTGACCGCGCCGACCTGTTGACATGTAACCGGCCAAAAGGCTAACGCAGGAAGAATTACTTAGCATAGAGATTACGGCCCCGCAGAATCGGGGTCGTTCTTTTGCACGGATGTGCCGTTGTCGGAGGAATAGGGGACAACAATTGACTGAAATCGCCCAATCAATCCCGGGACTCTGGTTACAGCTGCTGCTGACGGCGGGTTTGATACTTTTCGCCTCCTATTTCCTTGCCAAGTCCGCGGACATTATCGCCCTGCGAACCGGCTTAGGTCGTTCGTTCATTGGAGTAGTCCTACTGGGAACCGCAACGTCCCTGCCGGAGTTGGGCACAGGCGTCAGCGCTATTACTATTGTAGGTCAACCCGATCTGGCGGTAGGCGATGCTTTCGGAAGTAATCTGTTTAATCTCTTCATCATCGGCCTGCTGGACCTGTTTTGGCGCAATGCAGGCGTGCCGATATTAAACAGCGTCTCTCTCACTTCTGTCCTGATTGCCATACTGGGAATCCTGGTGATTTCCATTACGGTCGTCGCCGTCTATTTTCATGGACATATGCCTGCAAGTTCGTTCGGAGGTTGGTTCGTCAGCCCGGTTACCATTATCCTGTTTGTCATTTTCGTATTTTCAATGTACATGATATATCGCTTCGCGCAGTCTGATAGTCACAACCAGAGCGAAACTGCGAATATGAGCGATGAGAGCTACGAATCCGAAAGCCTAATCCGAGCCGGTGTCACCTATGCGATAGCGGCAGTGGTGATAATCTGCTCCGCGATATGGCTTGCGTATACGGGTGAAGGGATTGCCCACGCGATGCACTTGGAAGCGAGCTTCGTCGGCACGCAATTCCTCGCATTCAGCACCTCGCTTCCTGAGCTTGCGGCCTCACTCGCGGCTCTGCGTATCAATGCGCCGGAACTGGCAATTACCAACTTACTTGGCAGTAACCTGTTCAACATGGGCTTCATACTCACGATCGACGACCTTGCCCTAGTGGGGCAGCCTCTCTGGTCTTCGGTATCGTCGATTCACGAGGCTACGGCGCTGTTTGCCATATTTATGACATGCGTAGTCTTGATTGGGCTGATGGTCCGTACTAGGCCACGTCCGACGAAGCTAATTACCTACGAGTCGGCAGCACTGATAGGGCTTTACGCAGCCGCTAGTCTGTATGTTTTCCGATTTGCGACTTGACACATACCATCGGCGAGAATACATTACTCGCAAGTAAAAATCTTCAGAGGAGACTGCAATGTTCTTTGAATTGAGAGAGTACCGAACAAAGCCGGGACAGCGGGAGAACTGGGTCAGATTTATGGAGGAAACTATCATCCCGTTTCAGACGGGCAAAGGGATGGTAATTGTGGGCAGCTTCATCGGCGAGGAAGAGGACGATCTGTATATATGGGTGCGCCGCTTCGAAAGCGAAGAGCAGCGTGAGCGCCTGTACGAAGCAGTGTACGACAGCTACACATGGAAGAACGATAT
>JAGGDZ010000178.1 GCA_024648655.1 Chloroflexota bacterium
CGCATTCACTGCGCGCATCAGGAACACCTCGTCCGTCTCGGTCATGATGTGCGCGTAGGCGTCCTCTTCCGCGCTGCAGTGGATGTGCGAGTGCATCTCGATGAAGCCCGGCATGATGCTGCCGCCGCTCACATCTATGATCTCCACTTCTTCGCCCGGAGCTAACTGCAACGCCTCGTGTGTCGTGACTTCCGATATCCTGCCGTCTTCGACTACGATTACGCCGTTCGGCACTGCATCCGCACCTGTGCCGTCGATTAGTCTGTCCGCCTTCAGCGCCAGTTTCATTTGCGACCTCACATTCCCCGACATTCAGAATTTTCGGCACATTATAGCACGGCGCGCTCTCCAGCCTCTCCGTATCTACTTCCGCCGCACTAGACCGCCGCCGCATATCTGGATATAATCCAGCCAAATTTCGGCGAAGCTCGCGTTCTCGCCATCTGATATTTATTGAATCCCTGAATTGCAGGAGGGAGGCAGGCCCATGACGACCTATTCGGACCTTAACAGGGACTCGCTGCTGTGGATGTACGAGACTATGGTGACTATACGCCGCTTCGAAGAGCAGTCGCGTCGCGAGGCGGACGCTGGCAAGCTGCGCGGCATGCATTCTTCAATCGGGCAGGAAGCCGTGCCGACGGGCATCTGCGCGCACCTGCGCGATGACGACTATGTGCTCGGCACACATCGCAGCCACCATCATTGCATCGCAAAGGGCGTTGACCTCAACGAAATGATGGCAGAACTGCTGGGCAAGGCAACCGGCACCAACAAGGGCAAGGGCGGCACGATGCACATCGCCGACATCAACAAGGGCATGCTCGGCGCGAACGGCGTTGTCGGCTCCAACATCCCGGTTGCAACGGGCGTTGCTCTCAGCGCAAAGGTTCGCGGAAGCGATCAGGTTAGCGTCGTGTTCTTCGGAGATGGCGCGTCCAGCCAGGGCAGCCTGCACGAATCTATGAACATCGCCAGCATTTGGAAGCTGCCGGTGCTATTCGTCTGTGAGAACAATCGCTACGCTGAGTCAACACCGTTCGAATATGCGGTCGCCGGCGGCTCTATCGCCAACCGCGCGGCGGGCTACGACATGCCCGGCGTACTCGTGGACGGGCAGTCCGCGCTCGACATGTTCGAGGTCGGCAAGGAAGCCGTGGCGCGCGCGCGGGCAGGTGATGGTCCCACGCTCATCGAGGCGCAGACATACCGATATCAGGGGCACTTCGGCGCGGACGATCCACTGGGCTACCGCACGCAGGAGGAAGAGGACTACTACGAAGCGCGCGACTGCATCAACAGCCTTCGGGCACACATCACGGACGGCGGTTATGCCACCGAGGCCGAAATAGGAACCATCGAAGAGCGCGCAGTGACAGCCGTCGCTACCGCTACGGCATTCGCCGACGAAAGCCCATTCCCGGACCCGTCCGAGCTGACTACGGATGTGTATGTGAGTTACAGATAGGACGGTCCGTCAATTGGTCGGTGTTCAAGGGGAAATATA
>JAGGDZ010000433.1 GCA_024648655.1 Chloroflexota bacterium
ACAAGGACCTGCGAGAGTTCGTCAAATTCCTTGACCGCAAGGGCGAGCTGCGCCGCGTCAAGACCCCTGTCAGCAGCGAGCTTGAAATCACCGAAATAGCCAGCCGCGTTATCGCCGCTGGCGGTCCTGCCCTGCTTTTCGAGAACGTGGACGGCAGCGACATCCCTGTGCTCATCAATGTGTTCGGCACGCATCAGCGCGTTGCATGGGCACTTGGCGTGAACAACATCGAAGAGTTGACAGACCGCGTTCGCAAACTGCTAGGGTTGACGCAAGGTCCCCCGGCAGGCATCGTCAACAAACTTAAGACAGTCGGTGACCTCGCAGGACTAGCCCGCAGCCAGCCCAAGATGGTCAAGAACGCTCCTTCCCAAGAAGTCGTCCTCACAGGCGAGGATGCGGACGTCAACACCTTCCCTATCCTTAAGTGCTGGCCCTTAGATGGCGGACGCTACATCACGCTTCCCTTGGTAATCTCGCGCGACCCCACTTCCGGTCGTCGCAATGTCGGCACATACCGCATGCAGGTTTTTGACGGCAAGACAATGGGCATGCACTGGCAGTCCCACAAGGTCGGAGCGCGTCACTACCGCGACGGTGAAGAGCGGCGACTGGAACGCTTGGACGTGGCAGTCGCGCTCGGCGGCGACCCAACAACAATGTGGACCGGCTCTATGCCGCTGCCGCCCGACATGGATGAGATTGCCGTCTCCGGGATCATTCGCGGCAAGGCAGTCGAGATGGTCAAGTGCAAGACCATCGACCTCGAAGTACCCGCGCACGCAGAGATTGTGCTCGAAGGCTATGTCGTTCCCGGCGAACTCCGCCCGGAAGGTCCCTTCGGCGACCACACCGGCTATTACTCGATGGAAGATGACTACCCCGTCTTCCACCTCACCGCCATAACCCACCGCCGCAATCCGATTTACCCAACAACATTCGTCGGTGTGCCCCCAAAGGAAGATTTCTACATGGGCAAGGCGACCGAGCGCATAATGCTGCCGGCGCTTCAGGCTGCACTGCCGGAAGTCAGGGACATCAACATGCCTGCGGAGGGCATATTCCACAACCTTGTCATCGTTTCCATCCGCAAGGAATATCCCGGGCACGCCCGCAAGGTCATGAACGCGCTCTGGGGCTTGGGCTTGATGATGCTGACCAAGGTTATCGTCATTGTTGACCACTACGTTGACGTTCAAGACTTATCTGAAGTCGCGTGGCGGGTTACCGCCAACCTAGACCCCGGTTCTGATATTGTATTCTCCGAAGGTCCACTCGACGACCTTGAACACGCCAGCGCAACGCCGCGCTACGGCACCAAGATGGGCATCGACGCCACCGCAAAGGGACGGCTTGACGGTCGCACCCGCGAGTGGCCGCCCGATATAGTAATGAGCGATGAAATCAAGGCGCTTGTAGATGAAAAATGGCGGCAGTACAAGATATGAGATACTTACGTCACCCCTGTATCTTACTTGCGTCATTTCTGCAAAGCATGTCCTTGCCGAGGCAGTGAGCAAGAATCCATAGAATATCTAACAATAGAACATCTAACATCAGGGCAAAAAATTGAATCCAAGAAGTCGCACTGAGACATGAACGCAGCCGCAATTCCAGCATCCGCCGTCCGCAAGATGAGCCTATTCCTTGACGCCATCAAGTTCCACGAGAGCATCTTCGCGCTCCCTTTCGCCTACACCGGCATGATTCTTGCCGTATGGGTCGAATCCGACGGCGCGCGCTGGTATCCCACACTCAATCAGTTCATCTGGATAACCGTTGCCATGGTCGGTGCGCGCACAGTCGGCATGTCCGCCAACCGCATCATCGACCGCTACATCGACGCCCAGAACCCGCGCAACGCCTCTCGCCACCTGCCATCCGGCAAGCTCAGCGCCCGAGACATGTCCTTGCTGACATTGGCAGCGCTCGCGATCTTCTTCTTCGCCGCATATCGTCTCAACACTCTCGCGCTCGCGCTCGCTCCCGTAGCCGTCGCCTACCTCATCTTCTACCCATACACTAAGCGATTCACATGGACGTCCAATTTGCTGCTTGGATGGGCGCTCGCCATCGCTCCGTCCGCCGCCTGGATAGGCGTAACCGGCAGCCTTACATGGCAGCCCGTCTTGCTGTCCCTCGCGGTCGCGGTCTGGGCGGGCAGCTTCGACATTCTCTACCACACCCAGGACTACGACTTTCAGAAGCAGGCAGGCTTGCACTCCGTAGCAAGCAAATTCGGTGTAGTCGGCGCATTCTGGTGGGCGCGCATCCTCGACCCACTTGCACTGCTCGTGCTGGCCGCGCTCGGAATTTGGCTAGGCTTGAGCTGGCCATACTACATCGGCATCGCGCTCGCAGCGGCATTCCTGGTCTATAAGCACCGCCTAGTTTCCCCTCACGACCTGTCCGGTCTTGGGATAGCGTTCTTCCGTATCAACGCATACGTCTCCACAACCATATTCGCGGCAACCCTCGCGGCGGTGCTATTATGAGTACAATTTCCTTCCTTCTGGGCGGGCACAACCTGCGGTGCAAAATCCCCTCTTCCAGAGGGAAAAGGTTAGGGTGAAGGTAAGGCAACCATTCCTGCAACCCTTTAGTTCGTCATTCCTGCGAAGCATGTCCCTGCGGAGACGCGGGACGGGGGTTTAAGCATTTGCTCGCAAATAACATGAAGCTATCCACAATTGCAACCCACCCCATCGTAGTCGGCATCAGCGGCGCAAGCGGCTCCGGGATAGCCAACGGGGTCATCAGTGCCCTGCTGCAAATGGAAGTGCCCGTCATCGCCACCGCATCATCGGCAGCGCGCATGGTCTGGCAGCAGGAGATGGACTTCTCCTTCGGCGAAGCCTTAGAAAACTGGCAAGACTCCGGCAATTTCACCTACTACCCGCCCGCTGACATCCAGGCTCCCATAGCCAGTGGTACATTCCCCACGCACGGCATGGTTATCGTCCCGTGCAGCATGTCAACGGTCGCCGCAATCGCTCACGGCTTCTCCGACAATCTCATCCGGCGCGCCGCGGATGTCTGCATCAAGGAGCGCCGTCCTCTCACCATAGTGCCGCGCGAGACCCCCTTGAGCGCGATCCATCTTGAAAACATGGCGAAACTCGCGAGACTCGGCGTGACCGTCCTCCCGCCCGAACCGCCCTTCTACCTGAAGCCCCGGTCCCTCGACGATGTAATAGATTTCATCGTCGAGAAGACCCTCGCCAGTCTTGGCGTCATAGAAACCCTGCCAGATAAAATGCAATACCAAGGACCACCACGATGAAATGTCTCTTTTCTCCGCGGGAGAGGGCTAGAGCCTGCCCTGAGCCTGCCGAAGAGATGAGAGCAAATCCCTACGCATCCTGCACATCCTATTAGTATCGTATGAAAGAAGAAACATGTACGATTTCCACACTCATACATTTCTCAGCGACGGCGTTCTGTCCCCTTTGGAATTGATCCGCCGGGCGATCCACAATGGCTACCGCGTCATGGCGATCACCGACCACGTAGGTCCAGGCAACCTTGAATTCGTCGTCAAGACGCTGGTCGAGGACTGCGCCAACGCGTCCAGGCGATGGGACATTCTCGCGCTCCCCGGCGTGGAGATAACCTACGCGCCCAAGGAGGACATAGACGCCGTGGCGCAGGACGCTCGCGCTCTGGGCGCCAGGATGGTCAATGTCCACGGCGAAACCATAGTGGAGCCTGTCGAACCGGGCACCA
The DNA here is from genome assembly GCA_024648655.1 of Chloroflexota bacterium. Classification (GTDB taxonomy): domain Bacteria; phylum Chloroflexota; class Dehalococcoidia; order Lucifugimonadales; family JADFKI01; genus Bin90. The sequence continues at coordinate 3,727 of JAGGDZ010000433.1, forward strand.
ATCTAGCCGCCGTCAGCTCAGACAATGTGGATGTACTCGCGCATCCCGGCCTCATCACCCTTGACGAAGCTCGCTTGGCAGCCGAAAAAGGCATCTTCCTCGAAGTCTCCGCCCGCCGGGGACACGGTTTCGCCAATGGACATGTCGTTCGCACCGCAAGCGCGGCAGGTGCCCGCATCGTCCTCGACTCCGACGCCCACGCGCCCGAAGATCTGCTCACCCCCGATTTCGCTAGGAAAGTCGCACTCGGCGCAGGCTTAAATGAACTCGGGGCGAATCACCTGCTGGAATCCGCCCCGCTAGACCTATTGCAAAAGGTTGGTGTGGAACATCCATAAATTTAGAAGTGAGCGTAGTTCTTTTCAAAACTTACCTCATACTGTACACTCCAATTCAGGGAAATAATCCCTGTACTGACGGGCAAGAGGACGAGATGGCTACACTGCGGCAGGACGACGACCACGACAGAATTACGCACATGGATATTTTGAACCTTCTCCGTGAAGATATACGCGAAGGCTTTGCCCGGCAGCACGAAGTCTTTAACGCTAGATTCGACGCATTTGACAGCAAGATCGATGCCGTTGACAGCAAGGTCGATGCCGTTGACAGTAAGGTCGATGCCGTTGACAGTAAGATCGAAAGGCACTTTGCCGAACACGCCGCACAAGCGAGCGAAAGCAAAACGGGACGGCGCTGGCTAATCGGCATCGCCATCGGAGTAGGCATAGCCGCCGCAGGGCTTGTCGGTCAATATCTGTCCGTGATTATTCAAGCCCTGCAATCAAGTCCCTAGGCAGGGAAGAAAAGAGACTTTTCATCCATACTTAAGCCCTCCGCATCGATGCGGAGGGCTTCTTTGTATCTAATCCGGGAGCACTATCGACTCCGGCTCGTCGCCGCCCGCAACCTTTGCCGTGTTGTACATCGCAAATACGCGGCTGCGCTCTCCGGACTCCTGCGTGAACGATGCCAAGTGCGGCGTAATCAGCACATTGTCGTACTGGAAGAGCGGGTTGTCCGGCGATGTCGGCTCTTCTTCCAGCACATCCAGACCGGCAGCCATTATTTTCTTCTCTTCGATTGCGCGAATCAGCGCCGCCTCGTCCACAACCGGCCCACGGCAGGCGTTTATGAGCACCGCGTTCGGCTTCATTAGGTCAAACTCACGATCGCTGATGAGTTTCGTAGTGCTGCGTCCCAGTGGCACATGCAGTGAGATGATGTCCGCAGTCTGCAACAACTCGTCCATTGGCATCCGTGTCGCGCCAAGCTCCGCCTCGACGTCAGGGTCGATCGGCACGACATCAGAGTAGATGATCTCGCACTCCCAGCCCTGAAGACGTCGTGCAACCCGTGCCCCGATCCGTCCCAGCCCGATGATGCCCACCGTTTTGCCCGCGATCTCATGCGCCTGCGAGAACCAGTCGCTGCGGATGCTCCCTGCCCACTCCCCGGCCTGCACTGTATTGTACTGCAACTGCATCTTCCGGAACACGCTCACAAGTAGCGTAATCGTATGTTCCGCCACGGAAATCGCATTGCCGCCACCGTTGTTCGCCACACGAATACCCAGCTCACCCAGCGTCTGCTTGTCTATCATATCCGTACCCGCGCTCGTCGTCTGCACTAGACGAACGCTCGGCGTCAGGCGTGCCAGTTCCACCGGATACACGCTTGGAGACACGATGACTGCGGCAACGCCTTCAAGTTCCGCCGCCTGCTGTTCAATCGATTGCGAAGAATCGACCCATTTTATTTCTGCGCCCTCCGGCGCCACGCTCTGAAACGATTCGAGAAGCGCCCCGTCGGATGCAAGATACGCGATACTTGCTGCCATTTGAAACTCCTATCAACTTGAATGACTTTTACTGAAGTCCCCAAAGCCCATTTGCAGCACAGATTATATGCACACACGGCGCGGCGCGCAAGCCAGACCGATCGGCGTAACCGTCCCAAAGGCGGTGTGGAGTTTCGGGAGGAGCCAGAAAGACACGCCAGCCTACGATTTCAGACACCGGACGACTACGCCGACACCAACTCACCCAGCGACAGTCGTCATCACCACTCCATACC
>JAGGDZ010000308.1 GCA_024648655.1 Chloroflexota bacterium
CGGGCAATCTTATGCGGGCACGGGCGCATGGTATTCCATGCTGTTGATTTCATGATGTTGATGCGGTGAGTCGGCTGGGCGTCCTGCATGAAGTTATTGCTACTTGCTGCCATGGCTACTTGCTGCCATGATTGTATAATCACCGGTGTTCGATATTCACTAAGGAGTTACCACTGTGCCAACGCAACGAGAAGGATTTGAGATTTACGACGACCGCTTCGCCGCGATGATTCCGGAAGATGCGCAGCTGGTCCGGCACTTCACCGGAATGGAGTGGGCTGAGGGCCCCGTATATTTCGCGGAGGGCGACTATCTGCTTTGGAGTGACATCCCGAACGACCGTATGCTGCGCTACTCGGACGCGGACGGCGTTTCGGTCTTTCGCCAGCCGGCGGGATACACCAACGGCCACTACCGCGACCGCGAAGGGCGGCTGGTGAGCTGCGAGCACGGCAACCGGCGTGTCAGCCGCACAGAGCGCGACGGCACGATCGTTACCCTCGCCGACAACTACGAGGGCAACAGGTTAAACTCCCCAAACGACCTTGTAGTGAAGTCGGACGGCACAATCTGGTTCACTGACCCGCCTTATGGCATCCTCAGCAATCGCGAAGGATACAAGGCAGATAGCGAACTCGCCGGCTGCTTCGTGTTCCGCCTTGAGCCGGATACCGGTGCGCTCGAAGTCGTCGTAGATTCGATGGACAGGCCCAACGGCATCGCATTCTCGCCGGACGAGAGCGTGCTGTATGTCGCTGACACCGGCGAACCCGGCAACATTATGGCGTTCGATGTAGAGGACGGCAGGCGTCTCGCCAACGCGCGCGAGTTCGCGGTTGTCAGCCCGGGCAAGTCCGACGGCTTCCGCTGTGACACCGATGGCAACATATTCACAAGCTCCGCGGACGGCATCCATGTGTACAGCCCGCAGGCTGAACTGCTCGGCAAAATCCTCGTTCCCGAAGACCGCAATGCCAACTGCTGCTTCGGCGGGCCGGACAAGAACCGCCTCTACATCTGTGCCGACAAGTCGCTCTACTCCATCGTCCTGAACGCCAGAGGCGCGCAGACGCCATAAGTCTGACTATTAGCTCCCC
>JAGGDZ010000366.1 GCA_024648655.1 Chloroflexota bacterium
ATCATCCAGATAGACGGCAGGAACGCGATACAGCGGGATGAGACCATTCAGATACACTCGGAAGACGCCACAGAACTCGGAATCGAGTCCGGCGACTTGATCGAGGCAATATCCGACCAAGGTCGCGCGGCCGGAATCGCAGATCTGAGCGGGCCGCAGCGCGGCCTTGTTTCCATCACCACTCTGTTCGGCGATCTCGCAACCGCCCTATCCCAGAGCCAGAATCCTGACCCGATGTTGAACGTACCGACACTGCCACTGATCCCGGTCCGGCTGGCCCACATGCCCGCCCAGGCCGCCGCAGACTGAACAGCCAGGGAGTAACCATACCTTGACAACAACTCGCAGGAGAACTCAACGTCCAAAACTAGCCACCGTTGCTATCACTGCCCGCGTGGACATAACTCACGATCTATGGAAGATATGGATCGAGAAACCGGAAGGTTACCAGTTCAAGCCCGGGCAGTACTGCACGATAGGAGTGGACGGAATTGAGCGCGCCTACTCAATCGTATCCGCGCCTTATGAAGACGAACTCGAGCTGTTCATCGAGCTCGTGCCACCACCGGATGGAAACCTCACCCCCCTTCTGCACAACCTGAAAGATGGTCACACAGTTACCATCCGGCCCAGAGCCAAGGGGATTTTCGTCTTTGATCCCAGCCTGCCGAATCAGCTATTCGTGGCGACCGTGACCGGCGTCGTTCCATACGTCAGCATCATTCGACAGTACCTGCGGGACGGCCGATCCGGGCACCACTTCCACGTACTGATGGGCGCGAGCTACGCGGACGAGTTCGCATACGACGCTGAGCTTCAGCAGATCTCCGAGGAACACCCGGATATCGTCACCTTTGTACCGACGATCAGCCGTCCCAAGGAGGAGGCCAACTCCCACTGGAAGGGCGAGACAGGCAGGGTCAACACCATAGTCGAATCCTACGCTGACCGCGCTGGCTTAACTCCGGAAGACACGATCGTGTACGCCTGCGGACACCCTGGAATGATTGAGGACGTCAAAGACCGGATGATCCCCAAGAGCTACGACGTCAAGGAAGAGCGCTTCTGGAAGGACGACTAGGCTCCACACCGCCGTTGGCCCTGAATCTGTCGAAGGACGGTTTCCGGCTATCTCACTGCGGTTCATGTGGCCCTTTTCGCTTTCAGCCTCGCGTCCATGAGACGTAGAATGACGCTGGGATATTCTAAAGATGACTACCCCAGCACGCAGACAGTACCTGCGCATCAAGAGCGAGCATCAGGATGCCATCCTGCTGTTCAGGATGGGCGACTTCTACGAGACCTTCGATGACGACGCCC
>JAGGDZ010000085.1 GCA_024648655.1 Chloroflexota bacterium
ACATTAGCTATCTCGCCCTCCATACCGAACACGGTGCGTGTGGAAATCAGGATGTATGACAGGTTGCCGATGTATTGGCGCAGCATGCGGGGAGAGCGTTCCTCCAGAACGGCGCTTACGCCACCCGAGGAGCGGACAATCAACGGATAAAATAGCGAAGTCAACGCCGATGCCGCCGCAACCACCGGGTACAGGAAAGCCCCTACAACGGCGTGATCCACCCCAACTTTGGTCATCGCAAGCGAGAATTCACCCATCTGCGGCTTACCCATACCGACTCCAAGAGAGGTCTTGCCGTCGTGTCCGGTCATGAAGGTGCCGAGCGTGGCGGCGACCGTCTTTCCGACCATAAATACGCTGGCGATTATTAGAGCGGGCGCTATAAACTGCCACAGCACCGCGATCTCGATAAGCATTCCTATGGAGACAAAGAAGAGCGCGGAGAAGACGTCGCGCACCGGAGCGATTGTGGTGTTGAGCATTTCGGAATACTCGGTGTCCCCAAGCACGGTGCCGATAATGAACGCCCCCACTGCCGCCGAGATGTGCAACTGCTGACCAACCAGCGCAAGGCCGAAGCACAACGCCAGGCTGACGATCAGCATCACTTCTCTTGACCGAAAACGCGCCACAAACCTGATGATGTGCGGCGCGACAAGCGCTCCCATGAACAGCGCGCAAACTAAGAACAGTCCCAGCCGCGCCACCAAGCCGGTAACCTCGCCTAGGTTTGCGGTACCCGACGTTGCCATACCTGAGAGTATGCTCAGCAGTATGACCGCAGCGAAGTCCTCCACTACGAGAATCCCGACAATCAGGCGACCATGCCGCTCATGAAGTATGCCGGTATCCCTCAGCACCTTGAATATAATGGCGGAACTGCTGATGGAGAGCGCCGCGCCGAGGAATATCGCTTCCATACCGCTCCACCCAAGCAGCGTTGCCACCTCATAACCCAGCGCAATCATGAAGATTATCTCGATTGTTCCGATGAGTATGACGCGCAGCCCCATCTGACGGATGCGCCGCCATCCGAACTCCAACCCGATGGCGAATAGCAGCATGATGAAGCCGAGTTCAGCCATCAGGTGGATGCTCTCGGTGTGGGTAACGGGCGCAGGCAGGTTGAGCAGCGGCAGGGTGTACGGACCTACGACAAGACCGGCGATGAGGTAGCCCAGCACAGACGGCTGCTTTAGCAACTGGAACACGACTATGGCAACGCCTGCGACCGCCATGATCGTAGCGAAGTCTCGTACCAGAGCGGCGTCTTCCATGTTTCAATCCCCAACCCATCTATCGGCTGGGCATACAATAGCAAGCGTGCACGAACCGATACGGTGAACATAAATTATATCAAAGCTCCGCCGATGAGCGCGGTAGAATGTGCGCCTCGACACAGCCATTATTGCGAGTTTAGATTGACACTCTTTCTTGCACACCTATAAAATGCAGGAGATTTCATACCGTTGTGCGGGGTAATGAGCGTGTGCAGGAATTTCTGCCGCTATCGCCGGTTCGTGTCCTGTGCAGCCTATTACACTACCGCTTTCACTCTGCCAGAAAACCAAAGGCTGCTTCACACTTCCAGGAGGAATGAGAATTGTCAACCAAGGCGTATATTCTAATAGAAACCGCAGTGGGCAAGTCGCGAGACGTCGCCAATACGCTGCGCTCTCTGGACGGCATTGAGACTGTCGATGCGGTAACGGGGCCTTACGACATCATTGCCGTTGTAGTCGCTCCGGACCTTAACTCCGTCGGGGATATGGTCACGAGCCGCATTCACACGATAAACGGGATCGTTCGCACCGTAACTTGCCTTTCTGTGGGTAGCGTATAAGTCTTTCCGCACCCATTAAGTGTTGCAGTGGGCATGTCGATGAGCTTTCGGGCCGACTGATGGGCCGACTGATGGGCCGACTGATGGGCAGGAGGGCGCTAAGATGCAGGCTTACTTAGATGCCTAACGAAGGTCGGGCGATCAGCGAGAATTACCGAATGTAACGGAGGAAGTCTAATGGAGTTTAAGTTCACGGCTGATGAAGAGAATTTTCGCGCGGAGTTGCGCGAGTTTCTGCGCAGGGAACTTCCCGAGGGTTGGACAGGCGGCGGGGATGAAGAGGGGGGCGACTGGGATTTCGAACTGGAGATGCGAAAGAAGCTGGCGGACAAGGGTTGGCTGACGATGGCTTGGCCCGAAGAGTACGGGGGCAGCGGCGCGTCGCACATGATGCAGCTTATATTCGCCGAAGAGATGGCTTACCGGCGCGCGCCGGGACGCGACCAGTTCGGCACGAAGATGCTTGCGCCCACACTGATGATTCACGGCACCGAGGAGCAGAAGCGCGAATACCTGCCTCCCATCGCGCGGGGCGAAGTGCAATGGTGTCAGGGATACTCTGAACCGGAGTCCGGCTCAGACCTCGCATCGCTCCAGACGCGCGCGGTCGAGGACGGGGACGACTTCGTCATCAATGGCACGAAGATATGGACTTCAAACGCGCACCATGCCGACCATGTGATGGTGCTGACGCGCACCGACCCGGACGCGCCCAAGCATCGAGGAATCAGCTTCCTGCTTGCGGACATGAGACAGCCGGGCGTTGAAGTGCGTCCCATCATCAATATGGCGAACGACCACAGCTTCAACATGGTCATCTTTGACAATGTGCGGGTGCCCAAGCGCAACCTTGTGGGCGAGCTCAACCGGGGCTGGTATGTGGGCGCGACTCTGCTGGACTTTGAGCGCTCCGGCGTGGAGTACTCGGCAGGCTCGAAGCGCACGTTGGAAGAGCTAATCCAGTTCTGCAAGGATAACTCGCGCAACGGCAGACGTCTGATTGACGATCCGAAAATAAGCCGTAAGCTCGCCGACCTGATGGTGAAGACCGAAATAAGCCGCCTCATCTCATACCAGATCGCGTGGATGCAGAGCGCAGGGCTTGTGCCGAACAAGGAGTCCTCGATGGGCAAGAGCTTCGGCACGGAATTGCAGCAGGCGGTTGCGCGCGCGGGCATGGAAATTCTCGGACTGTACGGTCAGCTTGAACCGGACTCGAAGTACGCGCCGATGCAGGGACGC
>JAGGDZ010000020.1 GCA_024648655.1 Chloroflexota bacterium
GAAGATATAGCTTCGCAGGTCATGTTGAAAGTGCGAGTCGGCGACGAAGTAATGCACACGGCCGCTGAGGGCAACGGTCCCGTCAACGCGCTCGACCACGCCCTGCGAAAGGCGCTTGAACGATTCTACCCGGACCTGCAATCCATTCGCTTACTCGACTACAAAGTGCGTGTCGTTGACCAGGGCAGCGGCACAGGCTCGGTCGTGCGCGTTCTCATTGACTCCACCGACGGTAATCGCACCTGGAGCACGGTAGGTTCGTCAGAGAACATCATCGAGGCAAGCTGGTTCGCCCTCTCCGACAGCCTCGAGCACTGGCTCGCCCGCGAGCGCGTTGCCATAGCCGTTTAATCCGGCCCCTCTTCGCACTTCTGCCGTTGTACGACTGCGCTCACTGTCATATACTGCTTGCACATTCGCATAAGAATCAGGAGGTGCTTACCATGGAACTCGGCTACTTCACAATGCCCCTGCACCCACCCGGCTCCGATGTATCGCAGACAATGGAGGACGACATTGAACAACTCGTCGTCCTCGACCAACTGGGATATACGGAGGCATGGATAGGCGAGCACTTCACATCCGTATGGGAGAACATCCCTGCACCCGACCTGTTCATCGCCAACGCTTTGGGCAAGACGAAGAACATCCGACTCGGCACAGGCGTAACGTGCATGCCTAACCACAACCCCTTCATGATTGCCCACCGCATCGCGCAACTCGACCAGATGGCGCGGGGACGCTTCATGTGGGGCGTCGGCTCCGGCGGCTTTGTTGGAGACTTTACCGTGTTCGGATTCGACCCTGAATCCGGCGAGCATCGCGGCATGGCGCGCGACTCCGTTGAGACCATCCTGAAGATCTGGGACGATCCCAAGCCGGGCGTCTATGAGCACAGGCATTGGCGTTTCACCATACCGGAGCCGGTGGAAGATGTGGGGCTTGCGTTTCACATGAAGCCCTACCAGAAGCCGCACCCGCCCATCGGCGTAGCAGGCGTGTCCCCCAAGTCCGAGACGCTGTATCTCGCCGGCGAGCGCGGCTGGATTCCCATGAGCATAAACCTCGTGCCTGTGCATCAGCTCGCCACCCACTGGGACAGCGTAAGTGAAGGCGCAGAGCGTACGGGACGCACGGCTGACCGCGCCACTTGGCGCATCGCGCGGGAGGTCTATGTCGCAGAGACCACTGAACAGGCGCGCAAGGACATGCTCGAAGGCG
>JAGGDZ010000466.1 GCA_024648655.1 Chloroflexota bacterium
CCAACGCGCTCCTGCACATTCGCACGCCGTATATTCGTGATAATCTCGAAATTGCGCCCGAGATTGTAAATCAGGGGTTCGGTTATAAGCTGTTCGGGGAAGGTGAACCTGACTCGTCTCTTAGCCATTGCTTTCACCATTTCTTCCTTCTCGCGCCGCCATGCTGCTCATGAAATCATCGTATGCAGGCGAGGTGAACACCGGGTCGATTATAGGCTCCACCACCTCTTGCGTCTTCAGTCCGTTGCCCGTGATGTACGCCACAGTCAGGTCGTCGGGCAGTATCTTGCCGCTCTTGGCAAGTTTTCGCAGCCCGGAAATCACCACACCGCCGGCTGTCTCGGTGAAGATGCCCTCGGTCTCGGCGAGCAGCTGGATGCCCTCAACAACCTCTTCCTCCGGCGCCGCAACAGCACTGCCGCCGCTGCTCTCGATAGTCTTGATGGAGTAGAACCCGTCGGCCGGATTGCCGATAGCGAGCGACTTTGCGATGGTATCCGGGGTAACCGGGCGCACGTGCGGCGTGTCCTCGTCATAAGCCGTCACGATGGGCGAGCAGCCCTCCGCCTGCGCGATGTGCATCTTCGTATGCGCCGTCGATTCTATCAGCCCCAGGTCCGCAAGCTCGTTCAGCCCCTTCCATATCTTCGTGAACAGCGACCCTGAAGCGCCCGGCACGACGCAGGCGTCCGGCGCGCGCCAGCCAAGCTGCTCAGCGACCTCGTAGGCGAGCGTCTTGCTGCCCTCCGAGTAGAATGGGCGCATGTTGATGTTCACGAAAGCCCAACGATGGTTGTCTGCAAGTTCGCTGCAAAGGCGGTTCACCTGGTCGTAAGTGCCGTCCACCGCCACAAGCGTCGCGCCGTAGATGCCTGCGCCCAGAATCTTGCCGCGCTCCAGGTCCGACGGGAAGAACACCATCGTGTTCAGGCCCGCCTTCGCGCCGTGCGCTGACACCGAACCGGCGAGGTTGCCCGTCGATGCGCATGCCAGCGTGTCGAACTCGAACTCCAGCGCCTTCGCGGACGCCACCGACACCACTCTGTCCTTGAAAGAGAACGTCGGGTTCACGCTGTCGTTCTTGATGTACAGGTTGTTCAGACCCAGCAGCCTGCCCAGATTCTTCGCGCGAATAAGGGGCGTGAAGCCGGTGTTCATGTCGAGAGCCATCTCCGCGTCCACCGGCAGAAGGTCATGGTAGCGCCACATGGTAAGTGGGCCCTTGGTTATCCGCTCGCGGCTGATGACACGCGCCACGGCGTCGTAGTCGTAGCTCACTTCAAGCGGCCCAAAGCAGAAGTCGCAGACGTACTGCGGCTCGACCGGGTACTCGCTGCCGCACTCGCGGCATTGCAGGCTCTTTACATTAGACAAGGCAGGCATTCTCCATCAGATACTAGCGCCCAACCGCGCGCCAACTCACATGGTAGCAACGCGCAACTCGGCATGTCAAACAGGATTTTCTCTCGTGCGCCGCTAGTTGGATGTGTACGCTCTTGCGCGGTATTGCGGAAGTTGATGTTGAACACCTTGATTATCACGGAAGAGAACGAAATGATTTGGCTGGGATTGAAAAATGCGCTTGAAGAAACTGGAGACATCAATGTAATAGGGGACTACGGACGTGCTGAGGAAATGATGTCCGCCTTGGTCTGTCTCAAAGAGGTCACGTCAATGTGTGTGTAATTGAGGTTACCTCGCTATCAAGCACTCGGCGGTCATCGGTGACTACATCCTATCCGTCATTCTTCTTGGCATGATGTTCTTCATTATCGGCAGAGCGTGACTCAGCTACTGGCCCTCCGACAGACTGGCGTTCCTTCATCCGCTCTGGTAGCTTCCCGGTAATGGGCTGCAAGGGCCCTGCGACAATTCCAAATCAGGTACGCGCACTTGTCCCTTTCTTGGCTTCCGTTTATACTCTACGCCATGCCACCCGAACTGCCAGAACGACGCACACTGCCCCTGTTCCCGCTGAACACGGTGCTGTTTCCGGGCGCGTCACTGCCGCTTCAGATATTTGAGGAGCGGTACAAGCGCCTGCTGGAAGACTGCCTCGACGCCGATTCGCGCTTCGGCATCGTGCTCATCAAGTCCGGCGACGAGGTGGGGCAGCCCGCCATACCGCATCCTGTGGGCACGGTGGCGCGCATCACGCAGGTCAACGAAATCCGAGGAGACCGTTTCTTTGTCGCGGTAACGGGTGAGTGCCGCTTCAAAATCAACACCATCACGCGGCACCGTCCGTATATCACCGCCGACGTATCCGTCCTGCCCGACACCGACGCCGAGGATGCCCGCCCTCAGTCGGAAGCCATCCGCGAGCAGCTCAACGAGTATCTGAGCCTCATAACCGGGCTGCAGGGCGGCTGGACGAGCGAGGTCCGCACCTCGCGCGATCCGGCCGCGTTGTCCTACTACATCGCGGAAACCTTGCTGATTGACTTGTCTGAGAAGCAGCAGTTGCTCGAAAAACCCAATACCGCATCGAGGCTCGAATCCGAAGCGGAAGTGCTGCGCCGCGACATCGACCAACTCCGCCAGCGCGTCGCCGTGGAGCTGCGCAGCAAGTTCAGCCGCCAGTAACTGAACGCCAGTGTGACGCGTAAATGTCCCTTCCCTCTCGATGGGGTTAGAGCCTGTCCCTGTGCAGACAGGGGATGGGAGGGAAAGACACCCTGCCGACATTCCATCATCTACCAGTCAGGTGCCAATCAGACACCGATGACAGACGCCGGCTTCTTGAATTTGTCCGGGTGCGCCATATAAGCTATCTGCTCCAATCCGTCCACGAGTCTCGGCCCGCTTCGGCTGAAGTACGACCCCGAATCCACAAAGTAAGCCCGTCCGTTGGAGACCGCCGGCAGTTCGCGCCACTCAGCTAGATTCTCCAGTGCATAGAACTCATCGCGCGCTCTTTTCGCGTCCATCCCGCAGGGCATAAGCGCCAGCACATCCGGCTTAGATGCCGCAAGCTCGTCCATGGTGATGCGGCGTGAAGGCTCCCCAGGCTTGGCAAGCGCGTCAGCGCCTCCGGCAAGTTCCACCATCTGTGGTATCCAGTGCCCTGCCACGATGGGCGGCTCTAGCCATTCGATGCACGCCACGCGAGGCGTTGAGACGGCAGCCGCCGCACGAGAGCGCACGGCATCTATTCGCTTATTCAACTCAGCTACGAACGCCGATGCCACGTCCGGCACGCCACACAGGTCCCCCACCATCTGAATGTCGTCAAGCATGTTGCCGATGGACGCCGGGTCCAGCGAGACCACGTTCGGCGGGTATGCCAGCCTGGAAGCCGCGTGCCGCACATCTTCATAAGACACCGCGCACACATCGCACAGTTCCTGAGTGAGCACCAGGTCCGGCGCCGCGTCGCGCAGGATTTCTTCGTCCACTTCGTAGATGCGCTCGCCGCGCCGGTACATCTCCGTTACGATGTGGTCGATTTCCTGGCTGCTCATCTTGTCCGCGTCGAACCTGCTGCGCACGACCTTGGGCTTGGCGAGCGCACCCTTCGGATAATCGCACTCGTGGCTGACCGCATGCAGCGAATCGCCCAGCCCAAGCGCGTACACAATCTCGGTGCCGCTCGGCAAGAATGAACAGATACGCATGCTTCAACTCCCCCAACGAAGAAGATGGGCAGAACTTTCTCATAAATCCTGCCCATCTTCTTCATCTTGTTAGCTCTCTTAGTTCCTGAGAACACCCTCGCGCTCGAACGCCTCTGCAAGCCGCGCGATGCCTTCGTGGATCTCCTCGGGCGTGTTGTATCCGAAGCACAGACGCGCGTAGTTGCGCCCGGAAACGCCGTCCGGCGCGAACAGCGGGCCTGCCTGGTAGCCAACGTCCGCCGTTTCCAGCACTTTGTCGCGTATCGCCGTGATGTCCGACTCCTCCGGCATTTGCAGCCAGATGAAAAGGCCGCCTTCGGGCCTGCTCCAAGTCGCCGCGCCACCAAAGTTCTCGCCTAGCGCTGCCAGCATCGCGTCTCGCTTTGCGCGCTGGATGTCGTTAATCTCAACGATGTGCTCGTCGAGATTTTCGGTCGCATACCGATGCACCGCCCAGGACGCGAACTGGTTCGCCGCGCCGCCGCTCTTGACCACGCGCGCAACGTCCAGAACCTCGCGTGGCGCAGTCAGGTAGCCTAGCCTCATGCCCGGCGCGATGATCTTCGAGAACGATGCCGCGTACATCACGCTGCCCGTGTCGTCCAGCGCGTGCAGCGATGTTACATCCTCGCCCTCGTAGCGCAGGTCAACATAGCAGTCGTCTTCGAGTATGGGAACGCCGTGCTTCTGCGAGAGGCGCACCATCTCTTTGCGCCGCTCCAGAGTCATCGTCCAGCCCTGTGGGTTCTGGAAGGTCGGAATCGTGTAGATGAACTTGGGGCGCTTCCCCTCGCCGATAGCCTTCACGATGGCGGATTCCAGCGCGTCCGGCAGCATGCCTTCGCTATCGCACTCCACGCCGCGAATGTCCGTATGGAAGCGGCGGAGCTGACCAAGCGTGCCTGAATAGACGAAGTTCTCCACGAGCACCACGTCGCCGGGATCGAGCAGTGTCTCACAGACCATGTGAATGGGCATTCCTGAGCCATCCCCAATTATAAGGTCGTCAGGGCCTATGTTGATGCCGCGATCTCGCGCCAGCTTGTCCGCAACGAACTGGCGCAGCGGCGCGTACCCGCTCTGGTGCGCGTATATCGCGAGGTCGTCGCCCTCTTCGTCAAGCCCCTGCTTGAGAGCCTCCACCAGCCCGTCCAGCGGCATCGACTTAGGGTCCGGATACGCCACGGCAAAGTCATACTTGCCGCGCTTCATGACAGGCGCATCCCTGCCTTCGGGCGCGTTCTTCGCGAAGAGGTCCTTGAAGCTAAACGGTTTGGCATCTGCCATCGGTGATTCCTCCTGGGAATGTCCCTTCAACCCTGAAGAGAGAATGAATTGTGCCTGCCTGAGCAGAGTTTGATAGGCGGGAGTATCGTGAATCTCATGCCATTTTCGCCTGTCAGCCAAGTGTATTATCTTTCGCCTGCGTTGACAACTGAAGCGACGACTGCGGCTATCATTTATGTACCACCCTGGCGAGTAGTTTCTCTGCGCCGGCGTCTCTCTATAGGGACATCTTCGGAAGGCGTTTCTCCTTGCCCATTATCATTAATTTCGTTCGGGTGACCGTTTGAATATACTGCCGTTAGCGGCAATGATGCGCTCTGGAGACTGACTGATTCTCAATACGCCACGACCGATGGTGAATAACGCCGTTGCGGGATATCTCAGATGAATCGGAAATCTTTCGGCCGGAAATGCAACCGCCACACGATTCCTGGGAAACCACTTGCGGATCATGGTTATCGGACGCACCCATCTACACGACCCCCATCCCCCGCATCCGCACCAAGTCCTCCTTCGAATACCCCAGCATGCCGCAGAACACATCCTCGTTGTGCTGCCCCAGAGTCGGCGCCGCATCCAGATTCCAGCCGCCATCGCCGCTCACCCTCCACGGCATCGCCGGATGCTCCAGCACGCCTGCCTCGGGGTGTTCCACATCAGTGAAGAACTTCCGCTCTCTGAGATGCTCCCACGACAGAATGTCCTCCGGCATCGCTACATACGCGAACGCCAGCCCGCTGCGCTGCGCCCGCTCGAATATGTCGTGCCTGTCGTGCTGCATCAACCAAGGCAGCATCAGCGCATCCAGTTCGTCGGCGTTCGCCGCCCTGCCGGCGCGATCCCCGAAGCGTTCATCCGCAAGTTCCGCAATTCCCATCAGCTCTGCCATTTCGTGCCACTTGTGGTCCGGTCCCGCTATCACGCCCACATAGCCATCCCTGCACGGGTAGGGACCCCACGCCGCGCGCCCATATCCGCGATTGCCTGTGCGCCGGAAGTTGCTGCCCGTGTAGCTGTACTGGCTCAGAGCGTTTTCGAGGATGGTCGCCAGATATTCCGAGATGGCGACATCCACGTGCTGCCCCGCTCCGGATATGTCGCGGTATAGCAGCGCGCCCATAGTTCCCGCGAATGCGTTCTGTCCCGCGCCGTACTGCGCCAGTCGCGCCGCCATGTGCAGAGGCTCCTGCTCAGGGTCTCCAGTGATGTGCATCAGCCCGCCCATAGCGTACAGGTTGATCTCGCGCGCGCCGTAGTCACGGTAGGGGCCCGTCTGCCCGAAGTTCGATATGGAGGTCATCACCAGACCGGGGTTGACTGAGGCAACGCTCTCGTAGTTCAGCCCAAGCCGTTCGGTCACCGCAGGACGGAAATTTTCCACCAGCACATCAGCCCACTTCAGCAGACTATGGAGGATAGGCTGGGAAGCCGCACACTTCAAGTTGAGCGTAACCGACCTCTTGCCGGTGTTCAGATACAGGAAAAGCGCGCTCTTCTCAGAGTGCGGCACATCATTCGGGAACGGCCCGATGCGCCGTGAAGGGTCGCCAGTGCCTGGACGCTCCACCTTGATGACTTCCGCGCCCTGTGCCGCCATCAACCTGGTTGCGTATGGCCCGGCCACATAATGTGTCAGGTCGAGCACTTTCAGCCCGTCAAGCATTTCCCATGCCTCATTCCCTTCATCCTGTCCATCGACGTTAGACTCCGTTCTTCACTGCTCGAATGCCTTCTCAAGCGCATCCGCAATACGCCCGAAGTCGCTTGCGGCGCGATCAAGGTCGGCGCTTGATTCCTCCAGCGTGTCAGTGGCGCGTGTTACATCTTCTCCCGCGCGTTCCAACGTCTCTCGCGCCCTCGCCGCATCTTGCCCCGCCCGGTCGAGCGTGTTGGTTATTCGCTCGGCGTTCTCCTCAAGCTCGGCAGCCAGAGTGTCGATCGCATCGGAGGTCTGTTTGAGTGATTCAGCAGTTTCGCCAACCCTGTCCATCGCCTTAAAGGCGTCCGAAGCGTTGACGATAAGCATCACCAGCAGTATATTCGCCAGAAGCAGCAGGAGCGCCAGCCCAGCCCTTACTCCCCACTTCCAGTACAGCTCAGCCCTTTCGGCGTCCATGCCACCATGTCCTATATATTCTGTGCATTGATGTCAGCTTAGGCTACTGAATGGGAATGACTGCCCGCTTATGCGAAGCCATCGCAATTCGCTTCTCGCCCTCGTGCGCTTCTATCTGATAGGTGAGGCGATTGCGGTCAACTTCAGTCAGCTCCACGCTGATGACGACCTTGTTGCCTACGGGTGTGGGCGCTAGGTGCCGCAGCCCGTCCACAGCGTACCCCACGGTGGTATGCTCGGCAGGCATATACGGTTCGGACTGCTGTATGCATGCGCCCTCCATCAGCCCCAGAAGCGCGGGCGTCGAAAGCACATCCGCGCCCGGCCTGCCCATGCGGTTCGTCGTGTGCTCCAGCGTAACTTCAATCTCCTGCGCGAACTTCTGCCCAGCCTCGAAATTGTCCATCGTCATAATCACTTCCTATCCTGTCCATCATGTTAGTTCCGTTAGTTCTGCGGCACATAGTAGTCGAACACCGCGCCTACATCCACGACCAGCCCCGGAAGCAGCGGCGTCTCCACAGACATTCCTTCCGCGAAAACTCCGACCTGCTCGAATGCGCCATTCCGCAAGCGCAGAACGGTAATCGTCTTGGCGATCGGGTCGGCTAGCCAGTATTCCTTCACGGCGAACATTGCGTATCGCTCGCGCTTGATAGTGAGGTCGCGCTGTTCAGTGCTTGGTGACAGCATTTCTATCACCAAGTCCGGCGCGCCATGCACTCCACTGCTGTGAATGATGTCCAATCGTTCCACGGACACAAGTACGATGTCAGGCTGAAACACATCCTCTTCTGACAAGTACACATCAATCGGCGATGCTACAACCCTGCCCAGTCCATTCTCAAGAACGAAGTGACGCAGCATAGCCGCCAAGTTAATCGTAGATTCCTGATGTTCCCATGTAGGCGCAGGCGCCATATAAAGCTCTCCGTCGATCAATTCGTATCTGTTCTCGTCCTCTTCAGGAATAGCCAAGTAATCTCGAACCGTCAGCCGCACACGTGGATTAGTAACCATCTATCCCCTCCGTCCTGGCAGCCCTTATCCTGCTCATTCTGTACATCGATGACCGCGCCGGCTAAAAAATCTCGATCCGCTTGAACGCCTCGGCGTATGTAGCGCCAATCCTCTTGCCCACTTCCGCGTACCGCGTGCGCGCCCGCACCTCGCGCAACTCCCAGCCTTGCCCGACCTGACTGCGATGCCTGCTCAGAGCGTCCAGCTTCGTGTCGAAGGTGTCGGTAACATCCAAGAATGTGTCCGGCTCCGGCGAACCCCAGAGGTAAACCTCGCGTACCTTGTGCGGCTCCAGACCTTCCTCGATGTGTTCAGGAAACGCCATCCGGTCGCGTGCGTAAGGGAACACGCAGTTGAGCGTAACCCTCCCGCAGACGTAGTGGTCCTGATGCCGAATGTACGGACGGTTCGGATCGATGGTCAGAACAGTGTGCGGCGTGTGGCGGCGAATCTCCCGTGAAATCTGCTCCCGCAGTTCGTATGTGTCCTCCAAGTTCTGGTCGCTGTGCCGCAGGAACACCACCTCGGATACCCCCAGCACTTCCGCCGCCTCGCGCTGTTCCTCCTCGCGGATGGATGCCAGCTTTGGCGATGTCATCGCTGGGTCCGAACTGCCTTTGTCTCCGTTCGTGCAGACCACCAGCACTATCTTGCGGCCCTGAGTTGCCCACTTCACTATCGTCGCCCCCGCGCCCGATTCGGCATCGTCCGGGTGTGGCGTAACCACAAGCACAGGCGTGGTGCTGCGCGATAGGTCTTCTGCCTCGTCCGGATTGGGATATGCTCGCGCTTCCGGCTGACCGACAGAACTTGCGTTAGAACTGGAACTCGCTTGTGTCATCAATGCCCTCTACTATCTTATCCTGGTAATCTTATCTATCGATGTAGTTTACGTGCCCCTGAACACAGGCGTCCGCTTCTCCTGGAACGCCTTGATGCCTTCAAGCGCGTCATCGGTGCGTTGCAAGCGCCTGTTCACGATGCCGGCAAGCCGCACCCTGTCCTCCAGCCGCATGCTCAGACCCCGTACCGCCACCTCCTTGATTGCGCGCATCGGCAGCGGCGCGTTTTGCAAGAGCTTCTGCACCAGCGCGTCCGTGCGCTCCATCAGCTCGTCGTGCGGCACGACCATGTTCACCATCCCAAGCTCGTAAGCCCGTTCCGCGCTTATCATGTCTCCGGTGAACAGGAACTCCAGCGCGAAGTTTAGGGGCACTCGCTGCGAGAGCATGCAAGGTCCGCTCACCGAGCCTATACCACGCTTAGCTTGTGGCCACCCGAACTGTGCCTGGTCCGACGCAATCCGAATGTCCGACGCCAGCGCGATTCCGCCGCCCTGCGCCAGGCAGAATCCGTTTATCGCAGAGATTATCGGCTTGAATATCTCCGACTGATACACATACAAGTCCTCGGTCGAAATCTCGGGATCGTACAGCGCATCGCTGCGCCCCGACATCGATACTAGGTCATGCCCGACTGAGAACGCGCGCCCGTTCCCGGTTATGACAGCCATCCATATCTCAGGGTTGTCGTTCACCTCGTGGAGCATCTGCCAGAGCATATCTCGCATCTCCACATCTATGGCATTCAGCTTGTCCGGTCTGTTGAGCGTGATATACGCCACACGCCCCCGTAATTCATACTCCACTACTGCCATTGCGCCTTACTCCTTCGCAGAATTTCTTGACGAGAAAGGGACCGTCGTCTCCCATCTTCGCGTACCGAATCTAATAGAAGGGAAAACCTCTACACACGGTTTGTCAATGTTAGTCTTTCAACCAACCGTCCGCAAGTTAGACGCCGCCTTCCCGTTACCCTATGCCTGATGGCGGATTACCCTGAGACTTAAACTTGATAGTGCGAGTTGCCTTCGCTAAACTGTAAGGTAATTATGCGTTTGCATAGGCAATCAACTAAACGCCGAGTTTCCATATCGTACAGACATAGATTCATTCCGAACTTCAAGGGCCGGATTCAGTGTGCAGAAGCATCAGTCTCTGCAGTTGGAAGAGTTAGCAGCGAGTCTCGTACATGACCACCACCGTGTCACAGATGACAATCGAGCAGCGGAAGCAAGCGGTAGGCCGCCTTCAGACGCGCCTCGTCCGAAGTCTGGTGCTGTACGCGATGCTCCTCACCGCCGCTGCTGCCTTGGTCGCATCCATATACTCCCCGGGAATCGACCAGGATCCTCGCCGTCTCATCGGGATGAACGCAGTTGGCACTGCGGTGGGAGGCTGTCTGTTCACGCTCATCTTCCTCTTGCCCGTGCTGCGGTGGATTGGCAGCCGAGCCGAAGAGTCCCGCATCCTTCCTATGTGGCTCTTCGTCGGCATGTCTTATGGCATCTTCACCGTCTTTCTCATCGGCGCATCGCTTCCGTTCGTCTTCGCCTTTCATATAAATCTTGTGGACTTCAGGTCACTGGGCAAGCTCATCGATGACCTCATAGACTCCCTGTTTCGCATGCCACTGAGCGCATTTACTTTCGGCGTTTTCGCTCTGTACATAGGATTCATCGCAGGCTTTATCTACGGTATAGGCGCGTGGTTCATCGACATGTTCAACAGAATGAACTATCCACACGCCTACCCCGACCCGTGGATCGAAGCCATTGGTGACATGCTCCCGCCAACGCGCCGCTGGGCGTCCGCAGCAGCTCCCTGGCTATCTGTCGTAGGACCCTGGTTAGTCGTGCTCGCCATAGGCGGAACGGTCCTGCTTTACGCTGCCACCGGCCCCGTCGAGTTTCTTTCAAGGTTCAGGCTGGGATAGTCGGCAATATCCCTTCGATCCTATCCTGTACATCCATGTGAGTTCTCTTCCGGTTGACTTATATCCTTGCGTCTCCTGCAACACTCTGCGATAAAATAGTCGGATGAAAACACTTAACATCGCCCCGTCCATACTCAATCGCCCATACCTTATATTCCCGCTAACAGCCATCGCTGTCGTCGTGCTGACCGTGCTCGCCTGCAATGATGAGCGCGTACCGCCACCGCC
>JAGGDZ010000026.1 GCA_024648655.1 Chloroflexota bacterium
TCCGTAATGGTCATCATCGTCCATCTTGGCGACGTAGTTGCCCGATGCTGCTGCCACGCCTCGGTTCAGACAATCTCCCAGCGTCGTTTGCCCTTCGACATGTAGCACATGGACGTTGGGAATTCCGTCGGTGTGCTTGCGGACATCATCGAGATCGAACTCGGCGTTGTTCAGGATGAGAATCAATTCCTTATTCCCGTACGTCTGCTTGGTGAAGTTTTCAATGCATCGAAGCACATTTTCGGGACGCATCGTGGGCATGAGGACGCTCACCGACGGCTGTTCGGTGACGAGCGATTCCATACCAATATTGCGAAATACCTCGTTCATCCGGTGCCGGTACGTGTGGTTCTCATGCACAAACCGGTAGGCCAGATGCCCCTCACGGACGCGAGCTTCCTCGTCACCCATGAGTTCGAGCAGGTGATCTATCGTATCTTCCCTGCTGTGGGCGACTCGGACGTGGTCTCCAAGCATCCGGCTCATACCTTCTGACTCTGAGGAGATCACGGGAGTCCCACATGCGAGACTCTCAAATACTCGGCGGGAGAACATCGTCGGAGAGTCACTCACGGTGTTCACGTTCAGCAGTACGTCGTAACACCGGTATACGGTCAGCATTTCTTGATATGTGAGGTAGCCCTTGATCGCTTCCTTGTACTTCTCCGGGAAGCTATAGTACGGACCCAAGTCCCTCCGCGTGAGGTTGCGATCAAATATATGTAGCCCTAGTGGTAGTGCAGGGTCTAACAGGTTCTGAAGCGCCTCCGCGCGTTCAGGATACCTATGCTGCTGCCAGCTTCCCGGAAAGCACACGGGATAGTTGGGCCAACCTTCCTCCTGAGACGGATTGTGAAGCCGCGGCTGTGCGGCGAAAGGCATTACGCAGACCCTGTCGTGACCCAATGTCTCCCTATATATCGGGACACAATCCTCATCGGAGGTAAAGACGTAGTCGAACTCACGCGCGGCGCCAATGAAATCGTCGAAGTGCGGCGGGTCTTCCTTGTTCCAGAATACCGTGGGGATCCCATGTGAACGACAGTATTCCAGCAGCTCGCGAAGCGGGTTCTCATCAAGGTCCTCGTAGCGAACTATCTTGTGTCGCCATTCACGGTTGTTGCCGCTGAAGGCAGATTCGACGAAGAGGAAAGCGGGCGGAGTCTTCTCCAACTGGTCACGCCAGTTCTCAAGCGACAGTAGCAGCAGATTCGCTTCATACCGCAGAGAGTGTTCCGTAAACGTATCGAGAATGGCTGCGACGGGAGGGCCGTCAGTCTTAGCCTCCGGCAAGTCCATGGGCGGGTAGGTGAGGAATTCCGTTATGTCTAGTTTCAGACTCTTGGGAATGTACTTATATCGCTTGGCCAGGTCTTCATCGGGACTGATTTCTGCCGAACGTTTGGAAGCGGCTCCATAAAGGCGCAACATCTGAAACGGAAGCTTCCACAGCGTGTGCGGCTGCTTGACGGCGCGCACCAGTGCCGCTCCCGTAAGGAAGG
>JAGGDZ010000250.1 GCA_024648655.1 Chloroflexota bacterium
CTCAGGCTCCAGTTCTTTTGCGATACACAGCGTCTCCGCTGACAGAGTTCCGTCATACAGTTCGTACCGTGCCGCGAACTCGTCTAATATCGCCTGGGCTGCCGCATCGTAGTCTGCGACGCCAATCTCGTCCTCAATGCTGCCGACAGTCTCAGGTCGCCAGTCCACGCCAAGCGCATCGTACACCGGCAACAGCACATCCCGTATGCGCCCGCCGTCCTTCACCACAACCACGCCGCCCACGTGCGCCGCGCCCCTGATGAGCCGCTGTCCTACACCCATTAGCTTGCGCTCGCCTCGCGCGTTCACGCTGTGCTGGCCAGGGCAGTATTCGCCGGGGACCTCGCCGACCTGGGCATCTATACCCAAAAGACGGAGCGCCTGCATTATGATGTCTGCCGCCTCATCGAAGCGCGCCATTACATCCTCGCGTGGCACGGTGTCGGACATCGTCCATGAGAAGGCAATCGTGCCTGAGTGGAAGACAGCCGCCCGTCCGCCCGCAAGCCGCTCTATCGCCTCGAATCCGGCTGAGCGCGCGGCGGCGGTTGCCCTGCCGTACCCGTCAGCGCGCGTGTCCTGCGGGCCGAACGCCACCACATTCGCCGGCATATACAAGCGCAGGGTTTCAGGCTCTTCGCCGCGCGCGACCTGCCGCAGCAGCGCCCGCGACACCGCCGTATCGAGGGTGGCAGGATCGCGGAAAGCCTCTCGTGTCAGCCGCATCTTTCGTGAAGCCATGCGGAAAGGATACCACAGCGCCTGCCCTGTTCTTCTGTCGAACCTGTTCATCCATGTTAGACTTCCAGGAAATTTTCCGAGGAGACAGTAGCATATGAAAATCAAGTCCGTTAGAGCAGTAACCGTCAATATACCGCGCACACCGCCGAAGACTCCGGCGCGGCGCCCGAACTGGAACACTCACGCGCGCCGCGCGCTGCCCATCAACAAGTATCCGGAGTTCCCACGCATGCACGGTGCGATGCCGGGCGCGAACACGCGCGAGGAGATATGGGTGCAGGTGGTGGCGGAGGACGGCACATACGGGCTTGGGCAATGCAGCTTCGGAGAGCTGACCGCCGTGCTCGTTGACTACCACTTCGCACCTCTGCTCGTGGGGCGGGACTGCTTCGCCACCGAGTTTCTCAACGACCTGATGTGGCGCTCCACGCAGCGGTTCGGCGCGGGCGGCATCGCAACGGTCGCTCAATCCGGCATAGACCTCGCGCTCTGGGACCTCAAGGGCAAACTCCTTGAACAGCCCGTCTATCGTCTGCTTGGAGGTCCCTGCCGCGACAAGGTTGACCTCTATGTTACGTCCGACGACCTCGACTGGTCTATGGAACTCGGCTTCCACGCCTTCAAGGTGAGCAACCCGGTCCACTACGAAGAGGGCATCGACGGACTGAACATCCTGGACGAGCACATCGGCAGGGCGCGCGATATGGTAGGCTACGACGTAGAGCTAATGTACAACCCGGTGATGTCGTTCAACGTGGAGTTCGCCGTGCGAGTCGCCGAGAGGCTACGAAAGTACGGGTTGCGCTGGCTCGAAGAGCCGCTCATCCCCACAGATCTGGAAGGGCACATAGAGCTTAGGAAAGCGATAAACTGGGTGCCGCTCGCCACTGGCGAAGACCATCACGGAAGGCACGCCTTCCGTCAGCTCATAGAGCATCGTGCCATAGACGTAGCGCAGCCGGACCTGAAGTGGTGCGGCGGACTGACAGAGGCGGTCAAGATATACGCGATAGCAGAGGCGGCGGGGATCGCGACTATCCCGCACGCCGGCGCGGGTACGCCGTACGGCCAGCACTTCGGCATGGCAATGCCGGAGTCGCCCATGGCGGAGTTTTGGATGGGGTCGGATCCGGGCGTTCCGCTGGAGGAGGTTTGCCCGATACCGGGGATGCCGATGCCGAAGGATGGGTATGTCGTGCCGTCGGACGCGCCGGGGTTTGGGATGGAGATCAAGGACGAGTGGGTGGTGGCTTGGGATCATACGGCGGCGATGCGAAATTTGATATAACTTGTAACCGTCCCAAAGTTGGTGTGATAAGAAAGAAGCGGGGAATCTCGGTAAGATTTTGAGTGAAGAACCAAAATCAAAGGAGTCCCCGCCGACGCCAGACGCCAAGAGTACGATTTACACTGCCACAGGTCAGGTAGCATCCCGGACGCTCGCCCGTCGAGCTGTCCATATTACGCCCGGGTAGCCTTCCACAAGTGCGCTGCCCACCACATGCCTATCCCACGGCTGTAAGCGTCGCTGCGATACAGCTCACCATCCGTCAGTCGCTCGTACAAGCTCAGGAAAGTCCTTTCATCACGCCCACCAACCTCGAAGTCCACCCACCCACCTACCACCATCCGACTCAGCGACCACCGCCGCCCATATCCATACATCCTCACGCTTGGAAGAACGCCGCGCTCCCCCTGTATGTCCACATCTTATAGCATACGTCAAAGCCGACTCCGGATAGATTTGCGCGAGCCGTCTTCGAGAATTGGTTGGCAATCGGCACTCGCATCAGAAGCCCGCCCGCTTGTCGCATACATATAGAAATGGCTCATTGCCGAGAAAGCGGCGCATATTTTCGCGGAAAATCTGCCTTCTGCCTTCGTACATCTGAGGAGTCAACGCGGAGGCATGCGGTGAAAGCACTACATTGTCCAGCCCCCAGAGCGGACTTTCCTGCGGTAGTGGCTCTATTTCGGTAGCGTCTATTCCTGCGCCCGCAAGCCTTCCATTTTGAAGGGCGTCGGCAAGCGCGTCCTCATCAACAATGCCGCCACGCGAAATGACGATTAGGTATGCGGAAGCTCTCAGCAGACCGATACGACGCCTGTCTATGAGTCCACGAGATTCCGAAGTCAGAGGCGCCGTTATCACAAACCAGTCGCACATCTGCATAAGCTCGTCCAGCCTCTCCATTCCCCAGACTTCTTTGACCTGTGGAGGAGGCGCAACAGGGTTGACGTCCACGGCGTACACATCAATGTCGAACCCGTAAGCTCGTCGCGCGACCGCTCTGCCTATATCACCCAACGCCAGTATGCCCATGGTAGTGCCCGACAGTTCCACAAATGCGTGCGAATACTTCTCAGCGTCCCAATGACCTAACCTCTGATCCTCCGCCATCTGCCTTCCTCTATGAGAAAGGGAGAGCATCATCCAGAGTACATGGTCCGCCATTGGGTTCGCGTGCGGACCACGCGCGTTGGTCAATACTACGTCGCTATCGGCTAAGGAGGGCAGTTCCGCCATAATCTTGTCTATGCCCGTGCCCGGGCAGTGTATCCAGCGCAAGCGCGACGCGGCTGCTACAACCTCCGGGCTGTCAGGCCAGCCGCATATTACATCGGCGTCACCGGCTGCACTCAGTTGTTCTTCGACACTCATTGCGGTGAGAAACTCAACCTCTGGAAATTCGGTTTGCAGTTGGCATACAAATCCGTCTCCTAGGTGGGCGTTTGTCATCAAGACTTTCATTTTTTGCCTCTCATTTCAGCGCGCTTGAATTGAATACGCGAAAGCCCCGCCTGACTAGCAGCGCGGGGCATTTGTGTTGCAGGATATCTTATCGATTACCGAAGGCGCGTCCCTGCTTATCAAGAACTATGCGTCCGTGCGGTCGTTGGCCGGCGTGAATATGGATCCCTCCGGAAATTTAGGATATTGCGTGGAGTTGCGCCCAAATAGCCTACTGCCAACGGCGTTGAATGCCACTACGCCCGCGACTCCGACAGGGATGCCTAGAAGGAAACTCCTGCGTGAAATCCGCTTCCGCTCCTTGTTGTCCATACCGCTAATACCCTCCAGAATTGCAGACTTATTTGTCAGAGGTCATTATACGCAACCAAATACATCAGGGGCAAGCACTTCTTGAGATTCCGGAGTCACCAACCAAGCAACATGGCTGACTTCAATTCGGCGTGTAGGGTATCATTGCTAACGACCTTGCGCCCCGTCCGAAATTTACCAGTCTTAAAATGAGGTATGCCCGAATGACTATGCCCCTTAGCGGAATCAGAGTGCTCGACCTGTGCATCATACTCGCCGGCCCAACATGCGGCAGAACACTCGCTGAGTACGGAGCCGAAGTCATCAAGATAGACAGTTGGTTTCGACCACCAACCGACAGGCAGCTTCACGATGTCGGAAGAGGCAAACGCAGCATATGCCTCGACATTACTAAGCCGCCAGGTCTTGAAGCTTTTTATCGCCTTCTGGATACGGCAGATGTAGTTCTCGGCGGATTTCGGAAAGGCGTCGCTGAACGACTGGGCATTGGATATGAGCAACTGCGCGAACGTAAACCTGACATTGTATATCTTGCCATCAATGCATTCGGTCAACAGGGAAACTGGGCAAACCGACCGGGCTATGAACAGAATGCACAGGCGGCTACGGGAGTGCAGATTCGCAACGGTGGGCGAAGAGAAGCTCCACTTCATTCCCCTTACACTTTCAATGACTACGGCACTGGGCTAATGGGCGCTTACGCCGTCATGCTCGCGCTGCTGAAACGCCGTCAGACCGGCAAAGGGCAGTTCGTGCATACATCACTGGCGCAGACCGGTTCCACATTCTCGTCGCCATTTCTCATCGACCACGACGGCTACGAACGCAACGAAGTTGAAGGACGACGGGCGAGGCGGTTCGACGCTCTCAATGGTCTGTATGAGACCGCGGACGGATGGTTGGCACTAGCCGATGCAAATTGGCAAGCATTAGTGGGAATTGAGGTGTTCGCTTATCTATTGGAGCGCGAGGAGTTCGCTACGGATGAACTTCGACGGAAGAACGACGCCTTGCTATCGGAGGCGATTGGCGAAGTGTTCATTCAAAGGAATGCGGAAGATTGGCTCTCTGATTTTCGCTTAGCCGGAATCAAAGCCACTAAAAATAACGATATTGCAAGCATACTGTCCGACGACTACACGCGAAGGCAGGGACTTATCGTGGGTGAAGACACCCTCGAATTAGGCGAGGTTATGCACGCCGGAGTCGCGCCGCGCCTGAGCGAGACACAACCACTCCTTGGCGCTACTCCCACTTTCGGCGAAGAGACCGAAGCGGTGCTGCTGGAACTCGGCTATGAAGTGGAGGAGATGGATGCACTGCGCGCGGAGGGAGTTATACCGCCGATGGCGTGATTGAGCATATGCGTTTATCTATTCGTCTTCGCGCGGAAAATCCATGCCAATGTGTCCCAAGCGCTCCAGTTCGGCATATTCCTCGTCGCTCACTCCCAGCACCTGCTTATAGACATACTCGTTATCCTGCCCCAGCTGAACGGGTCCCCTGCGTATCCTAATTGGCATGTCAGACATGCGGTACGGCGCGCCCACATACAGGTGCGAGCCTTCCACATCCTTATGGTAAACTTCTTCGAATATGCCCCGTTCCTTCAAGTGCGGGTCTTCAAAAGCGTCACGCTGGTCTATTACGGGGCCTGCTGCCACACCCACATTCTGCAGGATGTGCATGACCTCATAGTGTCCGTATTTGCGCGTCCATTGGGAGATATGGGCGTCGAGCGCATTCTGGTTTTCGTACCTGCCGGAGTGTGTCGAAAACCGTTCGTCCAGCGTCCAGTCCGGATTGCCGAGCGCTCCGCAGAACGCGGCCCAGTCACCGCCATCGAACAAGGTGATGTTCACCCACCGGTCGGCGCCTGCACACGGGTAGCAGCCCTGAATCGCGCTTGTGTGGCGATTCCCCAGTGTGCCGCTGTCTCGACCGTTCATCGAGTAGTCCATGAAGTAGCGGCCAACGTAGGGCATCATATTCTCCGCCTGAGCCAGTTCGATGAGCTGCCCCTTGCCTGTGCGCTTGCGGAAGTGCAACGCTGCTAGCAGGGCGAAAGCCCCTTGAGCGCCGCCGGCAGCGTCCGCAGCGAACACATTCGTGCTCGATGACTGATCCATATCTTCATAGCCGCGCACGATGGTATGACCGATTACGCCTTCCATATGAACCCCGAGCGAGCGGAAATCCCTATACGCGCCGCTGTTGCCGTATGCGGGCATCCGCAGCATGATGATACGTGGGTTGATTTGGCGCATCATTTCGTAGGATATGCCGAGCTTGTCCATAGTTTCGGTGACATTGTTCTCGACAAACGCATCGCTTACAGCGATTAGACGCTTGAGAATGTCCATTCCGGACGACTGCGTCAGATCCACGGTTATGCCGAGTTTATTGCGTCCATGTGCGTTGAAAAGCGGGTAGCGATTCCAAGGGCGGCTGCCGGGTTCTCGTCCAGGCATAGCAGCGACAAATGCCGGCAGCCCTTCAATCACTTCTTTAGGTGGATAAGGAATATAGCCGCGCGTAATGGGAGGCAACCGCTTAATGGATTCCAAGCGTATGACTTCAGCGCCCATATCGGCGAGCAGGGTAGCACAGTAAGTTCCCGCCCAGACGACGGTCATGTCCAGAATACGTACGCCTTCGAGAGGCAGTCGCGCCATTGTGTTCGCCTCCGGAAGGGCTATACGATGCCTTGCTCACGCAGCAAGCCTATTTTTCCTTCTGTGTAACCGAGACTACACAGTACCTCATCGGTGTGCTGCCCGAGCAGCGGCGCAGGACGCCTGATGCACCACGGTGATTCGTTCATAATGAACGGTCTGCCGGGATATGTCAGATCCCCTGCAAAGGGATGTTCGATTTCGGGGAAAGCTCCCCGCTTTTGGAATTCACTATCACCCACAAAGTCTGAAGCGGCGTTGATCGGAGCGCTAAGCACGCCCACTTCCTGTGCCACATGCCAGATTTCCCGCTTTGTTCGCTCCAGACACCATGGAATGAAGTAAGTGTTGAACTCATCCTCAAGCTCCGGATCGTACTGAGCTTCGGGTGTGTACCACCGCTCTTCCAGAAGCACGTCCGGCGCGCCCATCATTACGACCACGCGGTCGAAGTAGTTGCGCCCTCCCGCAACCTGTACATAGCCGTCCTGACATATAAAGACGCCATTCGGATAGCCGCCCGCGGTTGCGGTTGCGCTACGTTTTGAGATTTCGCCATTGTACTGGTATGCCAGAAGCATACTCATCCTGCGGTCTATCGACCCGATCTGTGTTTCCATCAGTGACACATCGACATGTTGGCTGCCATCGGCGAAGACAGCGCCCAATGTGGCTGTGGCGGCGATCGCTCCGGCCTGGTACAGGACGACATGCTCGCCGAGCTTGAGAGGTTCTCGGTCCTCCAGTCCGGTGGAGTACATTTCACCGCCCATTCCATAGATGATAATGTCCGACGCCTTGAAGTCCTTATATGGGCCAGTCTGCCCGAAGTTGGAAATGGACGTCATCACAATCTTTGGGTTTATTGTGCGAAGTATCTCGTAGTCGATGCCGTATGAACCCATCTGACCAGGACGGAAACTCTCCACGACTACATCCACATTTTCCACAAGCTGCTTGACAATATCCTGTCCTTCCGAGGACTTGAGATTCAAGGTCAGACTACGCTTGTTGGTGTTGAGGTGCAGGAAAGTTCCGCTCTTTTCGAGATGTGGCACGTCTCTCGGAAAAGGTCCTATCCGGCGCGCGCCGTCTCCGCTTCCCGGCCGTTCCACCTTCAACACATCCGCCCCATAGTCCGCCAGCAACTTGGTAGCATAGGGCCCCGCGATATAGTGAGTAAAGTCCAACACACGCAGGTCGGAGAGCGCGCCCTCATGCTCTTGTTCGGCGGACTTTTGCATGTCGTACCTCGATCGCGGGATTGAACAGTTTCCAGTATATGCTGGGCGCAATTGGAAAGCATCCGGCGCGTAGAGTTTCGGTCCGGAATGCCCAATAGTCTAACCCAAACTCCAGCCTAATGGAAACCGAGGTTTGAAGCGAATGGTTGAGCATACCGAGGAGACCGATTCGCATGAGGGGCGTTCCATCAGGAGGTATGACTGATGGTCGCCTTGTGCCGTCTCAAGCATTTCGGAAGCTCTTGTGACGCACAAGCGCTGACATACCCTTGGCAATAAGGAATTGGCAAAGAAAACCCTCGTAATCGATACAAATGGTCTTGCCTATATAGTCTCGCCTATATTGCAGGGAAAGAACTTCAGCGCACTTCCGGATTGAATGGAAGGGAAACTCTCCGCGTTTAATAGGCGTGCGGTTGCACTGAGGCGGCAATGGACATCTCAATGTCGTAAATGCCCTTCGACAAAGCCTGCCCGATTAGGTCAAGCCGACGGACTTGTTCGATGCGAGCCGACACATTTTCCAGTTCTCGCCTGGAGAATATGCCCTTGAAGATGCCGCATGCGTCGGCAAGGCAAATGATAACCACGTCTCGAGGGGTCGGAATTTCGTCGCTGAAAAGCACACCCATAATGCGCAGCTTCACCTCGCGCTCAGCTGTGCCGTCAACGGACGGGTAGCGCCGCGAACGAAAGACCCATAGGAAGCGGTCATCCTCCACTTCCAGAATCCCCTGGTCAATCAGTCGCTTTAGTGCTTCCTCACGAATGGCGTCCGCCCTGTCCGCAGTACGTTCAAGCCAGTAGTTCGTGCCGTGCTCTTTACCTTGAGCTATATCGGCTAGCGCTTGGTCCAAGAGGCTGTCTCCGGTGGGAGTGTCATCAATCAGGATCATTTTTTCCAAGTCGGTGTCGATTCGGTTTTCGAGCGCAAGGTCCATCAACACTCCGCCGGCGAGCGCGTAATCCAGAGACCATTTTGGCACACGGGCGAATCGCCCATCGCCATCGTTTAGCAGCAGCAGAATGATTTCTTCAGAGAATCTCAGCATAATGTCTCACCTCCATCTTTTATGATTGCCATCCCGCACCGATTGGATGGTTAGAATACACCGTGTCTTACATAAACCATAATAGCATGATAATATGCGCCACAAATACACTAGGCTTTATACATGTTAGCACTTTAATCCATTTCCTGTCTTTCATTTTATCCGAGAGGCGGGCAGGATTTCGTACATTCAGTGGATTTTCAAGCCACACAGTCTCTTTTGCTCCTCTTGAGGTGCATGGGAACTTCTGCATAAGCGGGTGCGGGTACTATGGACTTTGACGCCTACACTTTGGATGACGCCATCTACGACGAGTTGTTCCTAAATGACGGAACGCCTCGTGAGCATTGCTCGCAACTCTACCAGACATTGAGCGAGCTTTCTGCTGAAGAACTTGCTGCTGTGCAGGAACGGGTGACTCGCTCATTCTCAAACGAAGGAATTACATTCACGGTTTATGGAGACGAAGAAGCCGAAGAGCGGATTATTCCCATAGATTGTGTACCGCGCATCCTGCCTTACTCAGACTGGGAGAAGATAGAAAGCGGGCTGATTCAACGCATCAAAGCACTGAATCTCTTCCTGGAAGATGTCTATGGTCGGTCCCAGATCAAGGATCGCCACGGAGTGCCTCGGATAGTCCATGACGGCGTAATGCCGGAAGATATGGTATTGGACTGCCCGCAGTATCGACAGGAAATGCAGGGTTTTACGGCGCCTTATGGTGCGTGGGTTTCAATTTGCGGCAGCGATATTCTGCGCACCAGAGACGGTTTCGTCGTACTTGAGGACAACCTGCGTGTGCCGTCCGGTGTTTCTTATATGATTGCCAACCGGAAGGCTGTGAAGGCCAGCTTTCGCCGTCTTTACCGAAGTTCTCGCGTGCTGGAAGTGGAGCGCTACGGAAGTACGCTGTTGGAGACGTTGCGCGAACTGGCGCCTCATGGGATCGCAAACCCCACTATCGCGCTGCTTACGCCGGGAGTTTATAACTCCGCCTTCTACGAGCACATGTTTCTCGCGCACGAGCTAGGTGCGGAACTTGTGGAAGGGCGAGATCTTCTTGTGAATAATGGGTTCGTTTATATGAGAACGACAGAAGGTCTGCGGCGTGTTGACATCATCTACCGGCGTGTTGACGATGACTTCATAGACCCTCTCGTCTTCAGACACGACTCTCTGCTTGGCGTTCCAGGCTTAGTTGAAGCGTATAAGCTAGGAAACGTGACGCTGGCGAACGCTCCGGGCACAGGCGTCGCGGACGACAAGAGCGTATATGCTTTTGTGCCCGATATGATTCGGTACTACCTCGCAGAGGAGCCACTCATTGCCAATGTCGAAACATACCTGTGCAGACGACCGAAAGACCTAGAGTACACTCTGGACAACCTTGATGAACTCGTCGTGAAGCGAGTCGGCGAATCCGGAGGATACGGGATGCTGGTTGGAGTTCAGGCTACGAAGCGAGAGCGTGATGAATACGCTCAGCAGATATTGGCAAACCCGTCGGACTTCATATCACAGCCTACCCTGTCATTTTCGCAATCGCCCTGCTTCGTTGATGGTCGCTACGAACCACGCCATGTAGATTTGCGTCCCTTCATACTTCACGGACGGCAAACTCGCATTGTGCCAGGCGCATTCTGCCGCGTAGCGCTAAAGCGTGGCGGTCTAGTCGTAAATTCCAGCCAAGGTGGTGGTGGCAAAGACCTTTGGGTGTTAGAAGAATAGCCGACCAACATGCATTGCGATGTAGTGCCGATCTCTAAGCATCATCCTTACGGTACACCTATGCGGAGCGCAACATGAAAACTGTTACTACCACACTGGCAAATCGGCATCCTAGATGTAGGTGCATTAGTAGTAGGTGCATTAGTATTTGTAAGTTCATTCCTGTTGTGGCACCTGCTGCACTTCATAATTAGGCGCCCGAGTTACTTCAAATGTTGAGCGTTACGCACAGGATAGCGGAGAGCTGGGGATTGGAAGCATACCCCGAATTCGCGCCGATACCTGAAGAATACGACGAAGAGGACTGATTGCAATGCTTGCACGCACGGCACAGGGCATCTACTGGATGAGCCGCTACCTAGAGCGCGCTCAACATCTCTGCGGTATGTTGAAGTTGCAGTCTGAAGCTCTGGTTGACCGCCCTATCCGTGAAATTCATTTAGGCTGGAGTCGAATTTATGCCAGCATCGGGAGAATGCCCCCTGCCGGTGGTACGGTGCTGGTTGACAACGATGACTATATGCTGGCGGACTCATACACACTGGCGGACGACCTGACCTTCGAGCGAACTAACCAAGATTCTGTCTGGAGTTGTTTCGCTCAGGGGCGCGAAAATGCGCGTCAGATCCGCCAATGCACCAGCGCAGAGATGTGGTCCTGCCTAAATATGGCATACTTGCAAGTACAAGGCATGAATATCCAGGGCATTTGGAGAGGATCACCCGAGGGCTTTTACACATGGATGGTAGGCCAGTTAAACACCTTTGCGGGAATAGCCTCAGCCACCATGTACCGCGATGAGGGCTGGCACTTCATGCAACTCGGCTACTTTATTGAGCGCGCTCAACTACTGTCCGGACTGCTCAATGTGCAGCTCGAACTGGACGATTCGGGCAGGGAACATTCGGACGGCGACTGGACAAGCCTGCTGCGTCTATATCATGCTCTTGAAGCCCATAGTCGCATCTACGGCATCGAAGTGAAACCCGAGAGTGTGATTGAACTCTTGAGCACCGACATCCTGCTGCCTCACTCGCTGATTCACTCCCTGGATATGGCATTGTATGAAGTTTCGACCATCGGCAATGGCCCCGATAAAAGGTCCAGTGGTAATGTGAAGGAGCACGCAAGTCGCCTAGCCTCCACAATCCATAATTGGCAAGAGCAACCCGATAAACAGGCTTTGCTTGCGAGAGTGAACGCGGACTGTCGGGAGCTTCACCAACTTGTAAATCAGACTTACTTCGATTACTTTTCCGAGAGTGCATTCACGAACTGATACGGACGCTACGGTGCGGGGAAAGCAGGCGCTTAAGGATGAATGGGCTAGGTCATTCTGGATAAAAACTAGAGGCACAATCAAAGAGAGACAACCTGATGCGGAGCGACATCAGCAGCGTGGTGGCGATGTAAATCCATTGGTCATCAAGGTAATATAGTGCGATAAATGAAGCAGCTTATGTTATATTATTGGTAAGCTGATTCAGCATTTAATTATAGAGCAAAGGCTCGATTATTCTCGTATTAGTCAGTGGAACGAGCCTTCGGTTTTTGCAATAATAATTCTTTATTGTAGAATGTTCCCAACCAACTTGACCCTACTTCAGTTACCTGCAATGCAAGGAGACGGTATCAGTGAAAGTCACTATAGAGAGAGAAGGCGAAACTCTAGTTGCGATGGCGGAGGATCGAGTCGATGGAACTAATGCCAGCGAATTCCAGCAAGCATTAGAGGCTGCGATCAGTGAAAGTGACAGGATTGTAATTCTTGATTGTGAGCAATTGTCTTACATAAGTAGCGCAGGTCTTAGAGTAGTTCTACTGACTGCCCGCGCCCTGCAGAGGCAGAATTCGAAGTTTGCGGTTTGCTCGCTCTCCGAGCAGATTCGCGAGGTCTTCGAGATTAGCGGCTTCGACAAGATTATCCCCGTGCATGCCAGTCGTGCAGACGCACTCGGTGCGCTTGGCGGTTAGGCAGACTGAAGATTACGCCCATTTCTCTGAGGGATGCTCAGTTCAGGCAATTGTGTCGCCGATGCTTACTAGGCAAATGGGCTATGGGCACTAGCTTTCCTACTCCGAATAGTAAGATCGGAGGATATACGTGAGGCAAGCCACCTACAAAATTCTGGTTGTTGACGACGAGCCCGATGTTGAACCGCTGGTTCTTCAACGGATGCGGCGTGACATCCGTAGGCACAAGTATGAATTTGTGTTCGCGCAGAACGGCATTGAAGCTCTTGATGTGCTGAACCGCGACGAAGACATCGACATGGTAATCTCAGACATCAACATGCCCCAGATGGACGGCCTTACTCTCTTGGGACAGATAGCTGAGGTAAAGCCCGACATACGCTCCATCATCGTATCCGCCTATGGTGATATGCAAAACATACGTACCGCCATGAACAGAGGCGCTTTCGACTTCGTCACCAAACCTCTTGACTTTGGAGACCTGCGGCTTACCATCGAGCGAACGCTGCGCCATCTTGAGGAGTGGCGAGAAGCGCTCGCGTCCCGCGATAAGCTTGTGGCTCTGCAAAATGAGTTGGATGTCGCCAGCAGCATACAGCAGTCCATTCTACCCACCTCGTTTCCGCAAGGCGAAAACTACCAGGTTTTCGCCAATATGGAGCCGGCGCGCAACGTGGGGGGTGACTTTTTCGATGTTGTGAACCTAGAAAACGACCGCATTGGACTCGCCATCGCGGATGTATCCGACAAGGGCGTTCCTGCCGCCCTTTTCATGATGTCCAGCCGAACTTGGATGAAAGGCGCGGCGATAGGAAATCCTGAACCGGGAGAGGTGCTCGAAGAGGTCAACTCTTTGCTCCACGAAGGCAACGAAGCGCAGATGTTCGTCACGGCGCTCTATGCGGTTTACATTCCGGAGACCGGAGAGTTCACCTATGCGAGCGGAGGCCATGACGCTCCACTTCTGATTCGACCTGACGGAAGCTCGGAGTTACTGCCGCTTACGGGTGGAATCGCTCTGGGCATTATTCCATGGTTTGAATACGGACAGAACACGGTAACGCTCAATCCGGGGGAAACCATCGTCCTATATACTGACGGGGTTACTGAAGCCATGAACAGCGAGGGCGAACAGTTTGGTGTTGAGCGCATGCGCGAAGTGTTTGCAAATTCCGCCCCTAAGGATTCCAGCGAAGCCACGCGCACGATATTCGATGCGGTTAGCGCGTTTGCGGATGGCGCGGCGCAATCCGACGATATTACTTGCTTAACCCTTTGTCGAAGTGAGACTCCCGCTTGAGCGCAAAAGTATCTCTAAAAATTAAAGCAGCGCCCGACGCGCTAGATCGCATCAACGAAGCGATTGAATCCATTAGCAGCCAGGAGGATTGGCCATCCGACCTGCTTTTCACTGCGAATCTCGTAGTCGAAGAGCTGGGTCTCAATGTGGTCAATCATGCGTATCGTGGTGAAGGCGATGAGTTTGAAGTCATCATTAAGTCCGAAGACCACGCTCTCACCATAGAGATAATCGACAGCGGCCCTCCTTTCAATATGCTTACGGATGCGCCTACACCTGACGTGGAAGCCTCGATGGGAGATAGGCCCATCGGGGGGTTGGGCATTCATCTGGTAAAAACCATGATGGATGAGCTGGAATACAGGCGCGAGCGTGAAAGGAACCATCTGACGATGGTGAAGCGGAGAGACACATGAAATTCCCGGCTCCACTGACCAGATTAGGAATTGGGGCCGCCTTTGTTTTCGTTACTCTGGTTGCCACTTTCTCTGCCGGTTGCTCTGAGACCAACTCCGAGCAGGCCGATATGTCAGATGTGCAGAATCGGCCAGCAGACGCGCAGCGGGCCCCCGTGTCTCAAGTCCCTGCGTCTGTCCCTGCGTCTATTGAGAAACCCGGCTCTTCACATGAGTCAAATGGTGTGTCTGACGATCACGTTTTGTTTGGACAGTCAGCGGCATTCAGCGGTCCCGCTCAGGAACTCGGCACCAACATGCGTCTCGGCATTGAAGCCGCTTTCAACGAGATTAACGAAGGCGGAGGAGTACATGGCAGAATCTTGAAGCTTGTGACTCTCGACGATGCCTACGAACCCGAAGCCGCAGTTGCTAACACCTTACGGCTTATCGAGGAAGAAAACGTATTTGCTCTTATTGGCGAAGTGGGCACTCCGACATCCCGCTCGGCGACTCCTGTCGCC
>JAGGDZ010000069.1 GCA_024648655.1 Chloroflexota bacterium
GTGCCGCCGGTGCTAATCTCCTCGTCCACTATGATCACCTTTCTGTCGTCCACGTCGCCAATCACCTCGTCAACCACGACCGTGTCCGAGTTTCCGAGACGCCTCTTTTCCGCTATGGCTATATCGGCGCCTATCAAGTCCGCCGTGTCCCTGGCCCGCTTGGCTCCACCCGCGTCGGTCGCGGCCACAACCAGGTCCTCTCCGTTGGCGAAATGGTGCGCGAGCATGGGAATCGCGGTCAACTCGTCAACCGGGATGTTGAAGAAACCCTGAATCTGTCCGGCGTGCAGATCGAGCGTCAGCACCCTGTCGGCTCCCGCTGCCTCGATCATAGTGGCGACCAGGCGAGCGGTTATCGGCACGCGCGGCTGGTCCTTCTTGTCGCTGCGTCCATAGGCGTAGTATGGCAGGACCGCCGTGATCCGCCTGGCGGACGCGCGCTTGGCCGCGTCCAGCATGATCAGCAGTTCCATTATGTTGTCGTTCACAGGCACGCTGAATGGCTGGACTATGAACACATCCCGCTCACGCACATTCTCGAGTATCTTGACGAACGTATTATCGTTCGTGAACTTGAAAACGTCTATCTTCCCCGGCTGTATGCCCAGGTACGAGCAGATGTCGTACGACAACTGTGGGTGAGCGTTGCCGGTGAATACTTTCAGGTCCTCTGTAATCGGCATTGTACGGTCTCCATGCACTCGGAAAGTAGGCGAGGCGATGGAATTGTAGCACAGCGCAATTCCGGATCGCATATACCCACAGGTCGCCGTTCGGGTCATATTTGGCGTCTCTATGTGATAACATTTCCCTCGCGATCCCGCCCTGCGATTTAATGGAGTTGAAGATTCCTGTCCGATGACTAGCGCATCCATTCCTCTAAAGCCGAAAGTCCGACAAGTTGAACCGATGTGGGTTGAGCACATGGGTCAGCGATTCCTGTATCTGCGTGATCCTATCGCGATGTCGGAATCCACGATCATGCTGCCCTCTTATCTTGCCCCGCTCGTGATGTTCCTGGACGGTACGAGAGACATAACTGAGATTCGGGCGGCCATGGCTCTCAGGGCGGGCTTAGACCTCTCTGAGGACGACCTGCGTTCGGTTATAGGACAGCTAGA
>JAGGDZ010000096.1 GCA_024648655.1 Chloroflexota bacterium
AGCGACTACGGGAGCATTAGCCATTTCGAATAGAGCCGCTGTTGCAGGCGCGGGTACCGGCAGCAGTCCATGTTCAGACCTTACAACCCCTGAACCACTTGGAAACGCAGAGCAGTAAACGCGCTCAATACCAAGCATCTCCAGTCCTGCAATGCTTCCAACCACATCCACGAGTGTGTCGAGCGTGCCGAGTTCGTGTAGGTGCGTTTCGTCCGGCTCCGTGCCGTGTACCCTTGCCTCTGCCTCTGCTATTCGTAGGAAGATAGCTCTTGACTGTCGTATCACGCTGTCGGACAGTCCGGACGCCTCAACAGTGTCCACAAAGTTCTGGATTGTGTGAGTTCTGCGTCCGCTTTCATCCAGGTCAACGACTAGGTGCGTTCCTTCGAGACCACCGCGCTGTGCCCGCTGCGCTCTGAGCGAATAGCCACCCACTTTTAGATTCGCCAACGCGCCCTGAAGGTTGTCCAGCGCAAGTCCCGCGTCTAGGAGCGCACCGAGAATCATGTCCCCACTTGCGCCACCGATGCACTGAAAATATGAAATGCTCAAATTGAGCCTCCTCACATCGCCGTTAAGCGACTGCGTCCGAGATTCGCCGTGTTATCGGCAAGCACATATTAATCGCTTGCGCCAGCGTGTCAACTCTCTGATAGTGCAGCGCTTCGGTTCCGTCGGCGCGGTCGTCCGTGTTTCCTGGTACCAGGCATTTTCTGAAGCCTAGCCGAACTGCTTCTTTCACACGGCGGTCTGTCTGAGGGGCACGACGTATTTCTCCGCTCAATCCCACCTCCCCTACGGCGGCAACATCATCCGGCATAGGGACGCTTCTGAAGCTTGAGGCGATTGCAAGTGCTACGCCTAAGTCGGCAGCAGGCTCGGTAATTTTCAGCCCGCCCGTCACATTCACAATCACATCGTAGTCGGCGAGTGGTATGCCACAGGTACGCATTGCGACAGAGCAGACGAGTAGAAGTCTGTGCGAGTCGTACCCGGTAGCGATGCGGCGTGGGGTGGGAATCGTTGAGGGGGCAGTCAGCGCCTGAATCTCAACGAGAAGCGCTCTATTGCCCTCGAGTACCGGCACCACGATTGATCCCATCGCTCCGGCTGGTCTGTCCAGCAGGAAGCTCTCTGAGGGATCCGCTACATCCCGTAGTCCTGTGCCGGTCATCTCAAGTACGCCAACCTCGTTAGTCGAACCGAAGCGATTCTTGACCGCGCGAAGCAAGCGCCACGAGCTGACGGGGTCCCCCTCCATGTATAGCGCGGCGTCCACCATATGTTCCAATAGTCGAGGTCCCGCAATGTCCCCGCCCTTTGTGACATGCCCTGTCAGTATGATAGGTACATCGTTTGCCTTACCCCATTCGAGCAATCGGCGCGCGCACTCGCGAATCTGCGACACATTGCCGGCTTGCGACGAAAGTGATGGGTCATACATCGTTTGTATCGAATCTATAACTGCAAGAGCAGGAAGCTGTTCGTCAAGTCTTGCCAGCACTTCTTCTACGTTCGTCTGCGTTAGGATGTACAAGTCCTGCCCTTCGATTGCGAGCCGGTCGGCGCGCATCTTGACCTGTGAAACGGATTCTTCACCGGTAACGTAGAATACGCAGGAATGGCTGCGCGCAACTTCGGCGGCGATTTGCAGGAGCAGGGTGGACTTTCCGATGCCGGGGTCGCCCGCGAGCAGTACGAGAGAGCCGGGCACAATTCCCCCACCCAATACACGGTTGACTTCGCTGGACGACAGCGCCAGGCGCGGCAACTCTTCAGTGGATGCTTCTGCGAGATGAACGGCTGCGGACGACTCGTTGTTGAGCCATCCATATCTCCCGGAGTCGTTCTGTTCTATGATGGTGTTCCATGCGCTGCAGCCGCGGCATTGCCCTTCCCATTTTGCCGTTACGTTATGACAGGATGTGCATACAAACTCTGTCCTTTTCTTTGAATTAGCCATCGATTTTCTCTCCTAAATCTTCGCTTTCTGCCATTACGCGCGAGCCACAATAAGGTAAACATATTACAAATGTTCGATATGTGAGACATAATAGAACACAACAGAACGCAAGTCAAGGATGTTTGACGAAAATTGTGTGCAGGAAAAGCAAAGAGAAAAGCCCGTCAGATGAGCAGACGGGCTTTCAAGTTAGATGCTAATTAGGGAGATAGGACTATTGGCGCGCAACGCTACGCAATGGGCAGAGGCTCTTTCGCATGGACGACCAAGCCGTTCTCGTCTTCGTTGATGTCCACCATAGCCGTGTCCCCCGGGCTTAATTCTCCGGCAATGATGGCGTCGGAGAGCTTGTCCTCGAGATGATCCTGGATGAGGCGGCGCATCGGTCTGGCGCCGAATTGAGGATCGTATCCCTCCTCTGATAGCCAGTCTCGCGCGGCGTCCGAGACTTCCATGGTAATGCCCTGTTCAATCAACTCTGCGTTGACATCCTGCAACTGGAGATTGACGATTTCCCGCATGTGTTCGCGGCCTAGTGAATGGAATACTACCTGTCCGTCTATGCGGTTCAGAAATTCGGGACGGAAGAAGCGCTTCACTTCGTCAAGAACATTGTTCTTCATTCGGAGGTAAGCCTGCTCATCGGTCCTGCCGGACTCGCCTCTTGCCGAGAAACCCATTGAGCGATCTTGGCGAATCAGATCGGAACCTATGTTGCTCGTCATCACGATTACGGTGTTGCGGAAATCAACTCTACGGCCCTTAGCATCGGTGAGATGTCCGTCGTCGAAGATTTGAAGAAGGATATTGAAGACTTCCGGATGCGCCTTTTCAATCTCATCTAGCAGTATGACGCTGTATGAGCGGCGGCGTACCGCTTCGGTGAGCTGCCCGCCCTCGTCATAGCCTACGTATCCCGGAGGTGCGCCGACCAGCCGCGCCACGGTGTGCCTATCCATAAACTCCGACATGTCTATGCGGATCATCGACTCTTCGCTGCCGAACATGAACTCGGCGAGCTTCTGCACGAGATAGGTCTTGCCGACGCCCGTAGGACCGAGGAATAGGAAGACGCCTGTGGGCCTCTTAGGGTTCTTCAGACCTGCCCTCGCGCGCCGGACTGCTTTGGAGATTACCGTAATCGCCTCGTCCTGACCGGATACCTGACTGTGTAGAGATCTTTCCATGTTTACCAGGCGCTCGGACTCGGTTGAGGCTAGGCGAGCGACAGGAATTCCCGTCCACATGTTCACCACTTCGGCGATGTCATCTTCGGTGACCACAGGGCTATTGCTGCTGCGCTCGGTTTCCCAGTCTGATTGCAACGCTTCCATTTTCAGTTGCAGGCTCATCTCTCGCTCCCGCAACTCTGCTGCCTGCTCGTATTGTCGCGTGGAGATTGCCTCGTCCTTTTCGCGGCGGACGCGATCAAGCATGTTAGACACTTCCGTCAGCGAGAGCGGCTGCTCGGAGTTGTTGATACGCACTCTGGAAGCCGCTTCGTCTATTAGGTCGATCGCCTTGTCGGGTAGGGCACGGTCGGAGATGAACCTTGCCGCCATGCTGGCTGCCGCCTTAAGGGCATCTTCATTGATTGTCAGTTCGTGATGCTTTTCGTACTCGCCCTTGATACCTTTGAGAATCTCAACTGACTCATCCACGGTCGGCTCTTCGACGCGGACGGGTTGGAATCTGCGTTCAAGCGCGCTGTCGCGTTCAAGATATTTGCGGTATTCGTCAGGAGTGGTAGCTCCAATCGTCTGCAATTCGCCCCGGGCGAGAGAGGGTTTTAGAATGTTGGCGGCGTCAACGGCGCCTTCGGCTGCGCCCGCTCCGACCATCGTATGCACTTCGTCTATGAACAGGATGCACTTGCCGGATTCGGTGATTTCCTTGACGACTTTCTTGAGCCGTTCCTCGAATTCGCCGCGATACTTAGTGCCGGCGACCAGCGAACCCATATCGAGAGTAACCAGCCGTTTGCCCTGTAATGTGGAGGGTACTTTGTTTTCGGCGATGAGTTGCGCCAACCCTTCGACGATTGCCGTTTTCCCAACACCCGGCTCGCCTACTAGAACGGGGTTGTTCTTTGTGCGTCGGCTGAGTATCTGCGTTACCCTTTGAATTTCGTTGCTTCTGCCAACGGTTGGGTCGAGATGGCCTTCTCTGGCTTGCTTGGTGAGGTCCACTCCCAGTTCATCCAGCATGGGTGTCTGGCTCTTGCTTCTGCCGCGCCTGCCGCTACCTTGTGGGCTTTGCGATGACTGCGATAGGAGGCGGCTGGTCTCGCCGCGAATCTTGTCAAGGTTTATGCCGAGACTTTCGAGGACGCCGGCTGCAACGCCTTCGCCTTCGCGCATAAGGCCGATGAGGAGGTGCTCAGTTCCGATGTAGTGGTGGTTGAGGCGTCGTGCCTCATCTACGGCAAGTTCGATGACTTTCTTTGCGCGAGGAGTCAGTCCGATTTCCCCGGGCGTGGATCTCTCTCCGCGCCCTATGATGAACTCCACGGCGGAGCGCACTTTGTGCAATTCCACTCCGAGGTTAGAGAGCACTCGAGCAGCGACTCCATCCGTCTCTCGGACAAGGCCGAGAAGGATGTGCTCCGTCCCGATGTAGTTGTGGTTGAAGCGCTGCGCCTCTTCTTGAGCCAGCGACAATACCCTGCGCGCTCTCTCTGTAAACTTCTCGAATCTGCTTGCCATCGCACCTCTCCTGTAAGGAGTTCGTGTTATCAGAACAATAAGGCGTATTCTATTCGTAGTTCATGAATGGGTTGTCCATTGTCTGCTTGAGGCTCAATCCCAGCCTGCGCCGTTCGGGTTCGATCCTTAGTACCTTCAACTTCACGTCCTCGCCCTCTTGAACGACTTCGCGCGGATGACCGATTACGCGGTCGGATAGTTCAGATATGTGAATCAACCCCTCGATATTGCCTTCTACACGGGCGAATGCCCCGAAATTTGTCAGCTTGGTTATCTGAGCGTCAACGATGTCATCTACGTGCAGTCGCTCGTGAATTGTCTCCCACGGTTCCGGTTCAAGTCGTCTCAAACTGAGGGCAATCTTCTTGTTTTCTATATCTACTCTCAGTACGAACACGTCCAGCTCGTCACCTATAGACACCACGTCTTCAGGCCTGCCGACTGGTCCCCACGACATCTCCGAAATATGCACTAGTCCATCTGCGCCGCCCAGGTCCACGAAAGCGCCGAAACTGCTGATGCCTGTAACGATTCCCTTGCGTACCTCACCAACTTGAAGCTCTTGCACCAGACGGGCTTTCTGAGCGTCTCTCCATTCCTGAACGGCTTGGCGCTCGGAGAATATCGCACGGTTGCGGCTGCGGTTGATCTCAAGAATCTTCAGCTGAAGTGATTTCCCCGTCTCTTCTGCCTGCCGCTCCATGCGCCGCGCTTCGACTTCGGGGTCTTCTTCGGTCTCTGACCTGTCTCTGAAGATATCCCTGGGAACGCTTACCAGCTGGGACATGGGAACGAAGCCCTGTACCTTGCGAACATCAACGATTGCACCGCCCTTGTTGAAGCCAAGGATGCTGCCTTCAACGGTCTCGTTGTCTTCAAGACACTGTTCCAACTCACGCCAACCGGTCTCTCCCAGAGCGCGGTCAATTGACAGGATAGCGGCATTGTCTGCGGATTCCGGCCGGAGGACGTATGTAATTATCTGGTCGCCTATTTGCAGGTTCTGCAAGTCTTCTTGACTCAGACTACGCATCTCGCGCTGCTGCACTACGCCTTCGGATTTGTGCCCTATATTGACGAGTATGCCACCATCCTCGGAGAAGCCCATAACCTCGCCATCCACGACCTCGCCGCGGCGAAGAGGTTTTATTGGATCCATGGAGTCGAGCAACTGGCCCATGTCCTGAACCTCGGATTCCTCTTCATCGAAATCCATAGGATCGTCGTCGAGTGCGACTTCGGAGACTACGGGTACTTGTGCCTCAGTTTCGGCTGTGGGAGGTGGTGCATCCTCGGTCGGATGCGGCGAAATGCCGACCGGGTCGGGGACTTCACTTTGTGGGATTACCGGGTCCTGCACGTCGGCTGCGTTCTCGTCGGCTGCGTTCTCAATAATGGCGGGGTCGTCTGATGAGGAGTTTGATGTCACGGCTCTACAGGCCTTTCTTATAGTTGGACTACCTAACTATTATATTAGCAAAGGGTAAGTGTGTAAAGTTCGGAAGGGGTATGGGCTGCCGATGAAGAGTACCTTGAATGCACTGCTTCTAGTACAGGAATAGCATACTCCAACGTCGGCGCTTGTTCAAGGGTGATTAAGAGTCTTCAATGGCAGTATGATGACTGTCGAGACGGGTTGATTTGCTGTTATCAGATGCCCAATTGCGGGGGCTGACCGTCGGCATGGCAGTGACGCGTTTCGCATCCGGGCTAGAGGATCTGTGAGAGGAATAGCTTTGTACGCTCGCTCTCCGGATTATCGAAGAATTCGTTCGCAGTATTCTCCTCCACTATGCGTCCCTCGTCCATCATTATGATTCTGTCGGCGACTTCTCTGGCGAAGCCTATTTCGTGCGTGACAATCATCATTGTCATGCCGGAATATGCTAACTCCCGCATGGCGTCGAGAACTTCGTTGATCATTTCCGGATCGAGCGCCGAAGTAGGCTCGTCAAATAGCATAATTTTGGGTTGCATCGCAAGTGCTCGCGCGATGGCGACGCGCTGCTGCTGACCTCCCGACAACTCGCTGGGATATTTCTGCGCCTGATCCGGTATGCCGACCCTGGTCAGCAGTTCCAGCCCGACCTCTTCCGCCCGGCTGCGTGACCACCGCCTAACCTTCATGGGAGCGAGCGTGATGTTGTCCATCACAGTTAGGTGGGGGAATAGGTTGAATTGCTGGAACACCATTCCCACTTCGCTTCGTATGGCGTCGATGTTGCGAACGTCCTTCGTCAACTCTATGCCGTCAACGATTATGTCGCCGCTCTGATGTTCTTCGAGTCGATTGATAGTGCGTATGAATGTTGACTTGCCAGAGCCTGACGGCCCGACAATCACAACCTTCTCGCCGCGTTTCACGGTCGTGTTGACATCTTTAAGTGCC
Organism: Chloroflexota bacterium; assembly: GCA_024648655.1. GTDB lineage: Bacteria > Chloroflexota > Dehalococcoidia > Lucifugimonadales > JADFKI01 > Bin90. Next base: position 7,058 of record JAGGDZ010000096.1, read on the forward strand.
TGAAAGTTGCCGAACCACTTATTCACATTTCGGCAGACGATGATGTCTTCAGTCGATTCCGAGCTGCCGTTAGTTGTCATAAGACCCCTCCATTTTTTCAGGCACGACCAAGCCAAGCGTCCAGCCCATCGTCCCGTAGTCTTTTACCGCCTACCCACGCCCATGTGCTCTTCGATTCGACCACTCACATATGACATGCTGTAAGTAAATATCCAGAATACAATCGCGAGAAAGATGAACAACTCCCGCGCATTGTCCAGATACTCAGGATTGCCTTGAATGAATGCTCTGCCTATTTCCACTACGTCGAGCATACCAATGATATAGACAAGGCTGGTGTCCTTGAACAACGCTATGAACTGACCCACTATCGCAGGGATGACATTTCGGATTGCTTGTGGCAGCTCGATGAGCAGTGTTGTTTGCCAGCCGGCGAGACCCAGAGCGCGTGCCGCCTCCACCTGTCCACGTGAGAGCGCTTGCAGCCCTCCGCGAATGTTCTCAGCCATGTATGCCGAGCTGAAGAGCGTGATGATGATCGCGGCGCGGAAGACCGAATTTTGCGGAAAGTCTTCAGGAAACGCAAGTGGCACAAGCACCTGTGACATGAACAGCAGTGTTATCAAGGGAACGCCGCGGAATATCTCTATGAAAATCACGCACAGCAACTTCACAATGGGCAGATTGCTACGCCTTCCCAGTGCGAGTGCGATGCCTATGGGAAGGCTCAACACGATTCCAGCCACTGCCAGAAGCAGATTCAGCGTCAAGCCGCCCCAGTTAACGACCGATACGGGCTGCAGGCCGGGCACTCCCGGCAATCCGCGTAGCAGGAGCAGAATCAGCAAGAATGTAATAATCCCAAATACCACCAGGCGCTGCACGGTTATCAGGGACGTGTAACGGACAAGCGCCCATCCGGCGAGGACTGCAGGCAAGTTGATGAAGAGCAGAATCCGCACATCCAGCCCCATGTCGTCCGAGCTGTAGGGCAGAAACGCCATTAGGGCGGAAACCACTGCAACCGACAGAGCGACCTTCTTACCTACACCGCCCACAACGCCCCAAACCATGCCTAGCAGCGCCGTTACCAGCAGGAGTCCTGCCTGGGGTCTCCAGAAACAATTCTGTCCGGGGCAGGCGAGTTCCGTATTGTACTGGCCTATGAAGAAACCGCCGCCTATAGTGGCTATGACGCTCCAGTCGGCATCCATGAGTGCCCACCTCAGGCAGAACCACGCCGCAAGGATGATAAGGACCGAAGAAGCAACGGTAAGCGCGCCATTGAACCAGGAAGAGAACAGATTCTCGCGAATCCATCCGGCGATGCCACCTTCGAAACGGGGTGGAGGAAGCTGTCCAGAGGTCGGTGCATTGGTGACAGCCATTAATTATGCTCCGGAGAATCTGATGTGGCGGTTGTAAAGGTTGCCGATTAGAGAATATGCGAGGCTCAGAGCCAGATAAGAAAGCATTATCAGCACGAAGATCGACACTGCCGGAGCCGTCTGCGTCATCGTCTTTGCTACATTTGTCAGATCCGAATACCCGATAGCCCCGGCAAGGCTGCTGTTCTTGGTCAGGTTAAGGTATTGGCTGATTAGTGGTGGTATGATCACTCTCAGCGCCTGCGGAAAGGTAACATTTCGCAGCGTCGCCATAGGTGTCAGCCCCAGCGCGCGCGCCGCTTCCGTCTGACCTCTGTTCACCGACTGTATTCCGGCGCGCACTATTTCAGCGATAAACGAGGATGTGTAGATGACCAATCCCACCAGCAGCGCCAGCAGTCCTGCGGGAGCGGTGAACCCACCGGCTATCCGACCGAACGCGCCCTCCGGAGCGGGGATCGAAATGATAAATGGCGCAGTTCCGGTAGCGATCATCACCACGATCCATGCTATCGCGCCCCCGCCAATCGCCACTATACACCCGTACACCACCGGATACGACGTGATGCCTTTCAAGTCCTCTCGCCGCGCTCTTACTCGATGCACGACAAAGCCTAGAACGATTGCCGCCGCTGCCAACGCGAGCCAGATAAGCGCCACGTCACCGCCAACAGGAGATAGGAACGGTACAGACACGCCCGCATTGTTGACATAGACATTGCCTGCGACGATGTATCCCTCGCGTACCGGTGGCAGCGCCAGGAAGA
>JAGGDZ010000276.1 GCA_024648655.1 Chloroflexota bacterium
TCATCAAGGATGGTCGAACGCATATCTTTGTTCCTTTCTAGTTATGAGAGCGTTAGAAAAGGGAGCGTGTTTGCTCACGCTCCCTGATGGATTAGATGTCGAAGTAGTCGTGTCCGACATAGCCCAAGTGGTCTGGAACTACCTGGTCCAGTGCGTCCACTCATTGGCGTCGTCGGGGGTGGTGGGGTTGAAGGCTTGGGGCGCTCTGGGCGAACGCGAAACCCATGGTGATTAGGGTGGGGTTTCTGTCCCCTCATCAGAGGCAACAAGAAAGCCCCCGCAGGCTGGGTTCCTTGCGGGGGCTTGTGTCCGTATCTATGGAGTTGGCGCGCTACGCCTCCTCGGTGTCTTCGTAGCTTGGGAGCGGTTCGGCAAATGGCTCGCCTCGCTCCTCGGCTTGCAGTCGTCGCTCGTTCCAAGCCACCCAACAGGCGCGCTCTTCTACCCTGCCTATCTTCACGCCCTTAGCGATGTTACGCGCTCTTACCTTCTCCGTCATCTCTTGGATAAATCGTGCCATAGTTGAGCCTAACCTCCTTATGCTTAGCGTCAATGCAATGAACAGGCTCACCACGGGTATGAAGGCCACGATGTCCCTCGTGGCCGGAAGTATTCCGAGGTGATACAGATTGTAAGTGTTATAGCCTGCGGATGAGACTTCTGCCGCTCTCACGATTATAACAGCAATGGTTATTACTGCCATTATGATGCCGAGCAGAAATGTAAATGCTGACGGGAACAGATTGTTTAGAATATATGGTAACGGTGGGTCGCCCTTGTGTTCATTGTCCGATTCGTTGTTTGCCAATTGTCTCCTCCTGATTGCTCTTCGTCTTTGATGTCTGAACTAAAAGTGAATTGCGGGTGCCCCTTTGCGGAGTGGCCAGGTGACTGAAACGCTAACCCCAGCTCCTACGTTGCACATCTCCGCTCAGGGGCGTGATTGGGTTTGGACGCTTATTTGCCCTCAGGGCAATCGCATCTAAATTTAGTTTGGGAGAAGGTATAGTATGAGTTCAATTTCTGACAGGAGTTGAGCTATGCGCGATGCATCCATTTCGATACTGGAACAGTTCTCAGAGTTGGAGGACCCACGGGTTGACAGGACAAAGCGGCACAAGCTGACAGATGTGATAGCCATCGCAGTATGCGCGGTGATATGCGGCGCAAACGGCTGGACAGACGTCGAGTTGTTCGGCAAGTCGAAGCGGGAGTGGCTGAAGAGTTTCTTGGAGTTGCCCAACGGGATACCGTCTCACGATACATTCGGGCGCGTGTTTGCAATGCTGGATGCGGCGCAGTTCGAGCGTTGCTTTATGAACTGGGTGAGCGCGGTAAGCGAGTTGACTAAGGGAGAAGTGGTAGCGATAGACGGCAAGACATTGAGGCGTTCCCACGATAGAGGGGACGGCAAGTCTGCGTTGCATCTGGTGAGCGCGTGGTCTAGTGCGAACCGCCTTGTGCTGGGACAGAAGAAAGTTGACGGTCATACCAACGAGATAACGGCGATACCGGAGTTGCTGCGGAGCTTGGATGTGTCTGGGTGCATAGTGACGATAGACGCGATGGGCTGTCAGAAGAAGGTAGCGAGCGCGATAGTGGAGCGGGATGCGGAGTATGTGCTTGCGCTCAAGAGGAACCAGGGCAAGTTGTACGAGGATGTGAAGGACACCTTCGAGCGGAAAGAGGGAAGCGGCGGCGACTTCTTCGAGACGGTGGAGAAGTCTCACGGTCGCATAGAGACGCGGCGCTGCTGGAATGTAACAGACAGTGAGTGCATAGACTATCTCAACGACAACAGGGATTGGCGCGCCCTGTCTTCTGTGGCGATGGTGAAATCGGAGCGGCTGATAGAAGGAGTGAGGTCTGAGCATACTCGCTACTACATAAGCAGTCTGCGGACGGATGCGAAGACGATGCTCGAGTCGGTACGTTCGCACTGGGGGATAGAGAACTCGATGCACTGGGTACTGGATATGGGGTTTCGAGAGGACGAGAGTCGGGTAAGATTGGGGAACTCTGCGGAAAACCTGTCCATACTGAGGCGGATGGCGATGAACTTGCTGAGGGAGGACAAGAGCGTGAAGGTAGGGATAGAAGCCAAGCGCAAGAGGGCAGGTTGGGACGAAAACTATCTGCTCAATATCCTCGCCCAATAAGATGCGATTGCCCTGGCCTTTCCGTTGTCTCACACTGCCGCGCACTGGTAGAATGATAAGTGTAGGAGCACGCCATTGAAAGGGGATGCATGGGAAACACAGACACGCCGACGTCCACGCAATCAACCAAGCCCACTGCCCCGACCCGCCCACAGGAAGAGATCGCTCGGCTCGGCGACGAGATATACGAGAGGGACA
>JAGGDZ010000368.1 GCA_024648655.1 Chloroflexota bacterium
CTTTTGCTTGATTGAGACTGGGGGAGTGCAGCAGAGGGGTGGGATATATTCCACAAATCTTGTAAGATCTTCACAAGAAAGGACATCGCCGATGGACTGGAAAGAAGTGGCTCCGTTCCTCGCCGTGCTCGCCGTCCTGGGCACGATGTGGTGGCAACTCAATAGCCGCATTGACGCGCTCAACACCCTGCTGACCGACAATCTGATTGCGCTGAACCGAGATATCGGCGAGCTGACAGGCCAAGCGCATACACACTTGGCTCCCGTGGAGAAAGGAGATCGCCGATGACCCTACGCAGGAGAAGCCCGTCGTCGTGCTCTTCCCCGGATTCATCCACCTCGCGCTTATCGTAGACGCCCTCCGATAGCGTGGACACGGCCTAGTTAGCTCGAACATTTCATAGAGCCACGATCATGGCTGCTCCGCAGTTCACTCCATTCGAGTTATTGCTGATTCGCAGTCGTAACGAACTGGGCACTTCTGTTTTATCGGTACTCGCATGGCTGGCGGCTTGTGATGGCGCTATCGACGAGACAGAGGTCGCTAAACTCCGCGTAATCTACGAAGCTTCCGAGCATGGTCAGGACTTCAATGAAATTATGTCTATTGCACGCCGGCGGGATTTAGACGCTCTACAGCTGGCAACCGAAATGATCGTCGAAGCCTTCAAGGGTGAACAAGCAGAACTTTTTATAGAGATGGCCATTGGCGTGGCGATAGCAGACGGCTATCTACTCCCTGCTGAAAATCATGCCATTAGATTCCTGTCTGATCTCCTCGGATTAACCGCACGGGAGCTGGATACCTTATTCAGTCGGATCACAGGCCAGCCCATGCCGAAGCCTTCCGATCCAAGTTCGGCCGATTGGTGGCAAGCTCAGGAGAATGCAAAACGGGCGGGCGAGGAGCGTACCGAATCGACCACGGGTGCCGCCGGTAATGGTCGCCGTACCAAAGCTCTTGCCACGCTCGGGTTGGAGGAAGGCGCTACCTTCGAGGAGATTAAGGTAGCCTATCGTCGTCT
>JAGGDZ010000404.1 GCA_024648655.1 Chloroflexota bacterium
GCCCTGTGCAGCACGCTGTCGGCCGGCGAGTTGCCCCGCCCCGGCTCATAGCCTAGCCCCAGCGGCTTCATCTTCCCCGCTGGCTGCATATCCGACTGTATATCCGGCGTCATCTCCAATGCAGTACCCCCTTCCGCCAGCCGTAAATCACACCGAAGAACAGGATCGCGATGAAGATGAGCATCTCATAGAAGACGGCAGGGATGGTATCAAGGAACACCACTGCCCACGGAAACAAGAACACCGCCTCCACGTCGAATATAAGAAACAGAATGGCGAACACATAATAGCGAATCTGAATCTGCGACCAGCGAAACGGCGCAGGCTCGATCCCGCACTCATAGGGAATGTCCTTGATAGCGGACGGCCGCTTCGGAGCGACGATGTAAGACGCGACGAACATGCCTATAACCGCGGCCGCGCCCACACCCGCGACGACGAGCACAGCAGTCCAGTTCACCGCATATTCTTCAGCCAAGTCGCCCCTCCGGAAGCAATCTCACACTATGCGAATATCCCACTTGTCATCACCTGTTCTATGTGCGAAGATCGCCTTCTTTCGTAATCCTAGCCATTCAGACTTTTCTCTCACAATCGGCTGGCAGACTTCAAATCTGTCGCGTTCCTCTCGAAATACTAACTTCTTGGCCTCGTGCCGAAGCGAAGCTTCTGCCCTGGCATTTATGGGAAGTTCAGGGTCCATTTACGGCGCCACTTCGTAAATCTCAATCGCGCCGTCGGAAGTGAAAATAACATGGTAAGTTATTTCATCGGATAGTTTCACGGGATACACGGTATCATATAGCATTGCTGACTCGTCGATGCGGATAGTGTCATCCACTGCTCTCACGGGATTGGCATTCCGATTGTACTGTTCCTGTAGGCGAACTTGCTCTTCTGCTACCCATTCTGCTACCCATTCTGCTACGGATTCAATGTCGAAAGCCTCTTGTTCATCGATGACATCGTCGTTTGAGCGGGTAGTGGCCGCCATATCAGAAATATGTACTTCTTTTGTCGCAGAGACCAGATTAGTGTCCAAATTAAATTCAGATGTGGTCGTCATGCTTCGTCTCCCTAATCGCCCAAGCCCTGGCGCGCTGCGATTCCTGCTTGGTAGTTTCGATAATTTTCTTGCAACACTTTAATGAGTTCCAGCATTCGACCCGGAGTCATGCCAAGGCGTAGTATCGGTTTGACAGGCAAGGACTCAATTGAAGGCGCTTCTTCGGCAGTTCGAGGCTGGAGAAAGACCGGCGGTGTCATATATCCGAATGTCAACACGAACTCGTTATCGACATGCTATACGAGCATCTGATTTGTGAATTGAATTGGACAATCTTCCAGCCCATCCCACTTTAATGCCAGTTGGTAAGGTTTCGGTTCTTCCATAAACAGGGCTTGCCTTTCCCTAACGTACTTTCTTAAAGAAATGAACTTATCGACTCTCACTACGAAGTATCTTCAAGGAGTAAGGACATTCTAACACTAATACAAATTAGTTCAAATGCGTCCCGGAACACTCCTCCTACCCACTCTTCACAAACCAGAAGCAAAAATCCGCGCCCACGCACTGCACTCCTCCTACATTCCGCCTTCCGATGTTGTCCACCCGCACCAGGCGTCCGTCATCCACTGTCCCGCCCCACGTCCGGTCCGCCGCCGCGGCCGCCTCAATGCTCCGCGCGCCCTTCGGCTCAAGGAATGTGCCCAGCGTCTCTTCCGCCTGACGCACGTTCATAGCAGACACAAGCGCCTCCACGCGCATGCTGCCCCTGAGCGCGCCGCCGCCTAATGTCTCCACAGGCTCCCGCGATTCCAGCCGCACTATCGCCGCCGGAAACTCATGCACCCCGTCCGGCTCGTGGTCGTACACCCGCAGCCCCTCAACCCTCGCCAGCGCCTCCGCCAGCCCTCTTTTCGCTTCTCCAATCGCATCTGCCATCACAGCCTTCCTCACCTTATCCTGTCTGTCCTGTATATCTTGTCAGTTTTCCTCAGAAGACTCCCAGTGCCGGCTTGCGGTACAGGCTTAACAGCGCGCCGACGTCTGAGTCCATGCTTATCCCACCCGCCTGCCAGTCGTCCACGCCGCCGCGCGCGCCTCGCCACAGCCGTATGGCAAGCAGCAGCGTAGCTTCAGATATTGCAGGTGGATACTCGTAGATGTCTATCGCGCTGTCTTTGTCTATTGCAGCTGAAGTCGTGCCGTTAACGCCGCGCGTCACCGTCAGTGTCTCTCCGTCCCGCGCCCGCACGAATATCTGCTCATCGCCTATCAGCAGTGTATGCCCTGCCGAAATCCCGGCGCGCCCGGTATCCAGTTCCGACAGCTTAAGCGTCCCATCGCTTCCGATCGCTGCTGTGGCAACCGTCTGCGATGCGCGCCGTAGGTGCTGCCACCATCCCCATACGCCGCGAATCTCCACATTGCCGCGCCCCAGTGGAAAGCAGCTATTCACCCCGCTCAGTCCCGTCGCCCTCAGGCGAGTGTAGGGCCGCGAGTTTGGTTTGCCCGCCGATGCCGGGTCTGCGTCGAAGGGCAGCAAGTCGTAGTCGTCCTCGTTCCACACGGTGGCAGGCGCGCCGCGTCCATTCTCGTAAGTCTGGACCCCACCGGTGTCCACGCTGACCAGGTCCGGCACGCGCAGAACGGCATCCCCGCTTCCGTCCAGCCGCAGCGTCGCACTGCGCGAGAAGAAGCGCCGATTGCACCATCGGTCGATGACGCTGCTCGCCGCTTCTGCCAGACCGAGCAGCCTGTCGTCATTAGCCGTGCCTGTTATGTCCAGCGCCGAAGCCCCTTTCAGAGCGTCAAGCGTTATGTATGAATTCGTCATTTAAGCACCTTTACATAAGCACTATAAGCACTCTTATCGAACTGATATGGATGGACAGTATGGAGGAGAAGGATATTCACCCTCATCCCAGCCTTCTCTCGTCAATGGCGAAGGACTGGAAATCCTGCCCACCCATATCAATTTCGTCTTTATGCCAGTTCGATGTTGTATTGGAGCGCAGTATGCGTCGCCGAGCTGCGCGTGCCGCTTCGCTCCGCGAGCGCATGGCGGAAGCTGACGGTTACGACCGTCTGGCGCTTCTGTGTATCCCGATCGACGTCGATCATCAGCTGGCGGCGGAAGCCCTGCGCCCATTGCGTCCGATTCACCAGCAGCAGTCGCCCTGTGGTGTTCGACGATGCGCCGTCAGTCACCTTGCCGTCCGTGTCCGCCAGCGGCATCTGCTCCGACACGATGACCGGGATGCCCTCAACGGCCCCCAACATCCCGGTGAGCAGCGTTGCATTGGGCCCCAGCTTGTCCATCGTCCTGAACTGCGATACGGACTGCGCTCTTATGAAGGTGTTCACATCCATGACCCACGCAAGCTGCGATGGCCTAGCGCCGTACTTGCCCAGCATTGCGCGCAATTCGTTG
>JAGGDZ010000341.1 GCA_024648655.1 Chloroflexota bacterium
GCCGCGGGTTTTCCTGGCGCAGCGCCGATGCGCCGATGCCGTAACGGTCCATGGTGCCGGGCGCGAAGTTCTCAAGCACCACATCCACTTCCCGCGCCAAGCGTTTCAAGGCCGCCTGCCCCGCCGCGGACTTGATGTTGAGGGTGATGCCTTCCTTGCCCACATTGAGCAGGGCAAAGGGATAGCTGGCCGTCGACGGCTCGCCCCGAGCCCGCAGCGGCTCGCCGAGAGGCGACTCCACCTTGATGACTCGCGCCCCCATCTCCCCAAGCAACTTGCCGATAAGCTGCCCCTTCTCGTCGCACAAGTCGAGTATGGTGATGTCTGAGAGGGCGGCCTGGTTGGTATTCATTGACTATCCTCGCTCGTAGTCATAGTACGTAGCATCTATTGAACTCGGTGGATATGTTTATTCCATAAGCCGTTGGCGATAAGTTTGGAGGTCGCTTTCACTGATTTTATCCGGTTCGACAAATTGGTAGTGGCGTTCAGCGTTCACTCTAACTCCTTCACCGGATCTCTCAAATTCAAAGATAGCGACTGTTTGGTCATCTATAAATTGCGCGCCTATAGGCTTAGCTATCAAGGAAGGAAACCTCGCTTCACAAACATAGAAGTCCTGTTCTACCTGAATGATACTTAACGAGTCTGTACCTGACTTCGCCTGTACTGGAATGACATAGTGTGCGCCTCGCTTATCTATACCCACGTAGATTTCGTCGGTTTCAACCTGACCAATGTCAGGTATGTAAGTACGAAAATGGTTCTGCAAAGAGTAACAGGTAAGTCCAGTAGCTACATCTATCAGCCTATTGTACCGAAGACGCGCCAGCAGAGATTGCTCGTCGCCTTGGGAATACATGATGACCATTCCTGGTGTCGAGTCCGGCGCCTTAGTTACCGCAAGATTCTGGTTAGGAGTAAGGTCGAGGATGGGAACAAGGGAAAATCGATATAGACCTCTGCCCGCCGGTCTGATTACCCACATATTGCCTTCGGTG
>JAGGDZ010000033.1 GCA_024648655.1 Chloroflexota bacterium
GCGCAGGGTCCGCCAATGGCGCATCGTCGTGGCGAAGCAGTTGGTGTATGCTTCTGCCGAACAGAGTGAAATGAATGAGGCAGACCTAGGTGACATCACACCTGTGAGCGACAATTAAAAGCTGCAAAAATCTCAGTAACATTTTCCGATGAGGCAACAGGCCGGCAAAAATGATTGACGTGTATCACATGGTAAATCCACAAGACCTCATAGACACCGCGACACAACTGGCTGATGGGTTGGGAGGTGAGAGGCGTGCGAGACCGAGGCAGACTGAATTAAGGTGTGCCGTCAGTTGCGCGTACTACGCGATGTTCCACACGCTTGCTTCTCGCTGCGCCGATACGATGGTAGGGGCCACACCCAGAAACCGACCCAACCGGGCGTGGCGTCAGGCGTATCGAGCCTTGGACCACAATCGCGCCAAGAGTCGATGTTCCAATCTGGGGATGATGAACCTGTTCCCATCCGCGACACAGAGCTTTCGTGAGCATTTCATCGAGATGCAACGCTATCGCCATTTGGCGGACTACGACCCCTGGTTTGAGTTTGACCGGTCTCAGCTTAAGCAGTTGGTGGTAGAGACAGGCGATAGGATGAGGCAGTTCAACTCGGTGGATACGTCGGACAGACTCGCTTTTTCAGCCTACATCCTATTCCCGATTAGGCAACCTTAACCTGTTCTCGGAATTCACGGCGCCATCGCTAGACTACTCACCAGTACCAGCTCCGGCGCGTAGGCCATGTTCTTATTACCATTGCAGCTTGTAACCTGTTCCCGATAGGAGCATTTACGATGTTTGAGTCCAGCACAACGACCAAGGGCCAGAAGACGTTACCCAAGGCAGTCAGGAACTCACTGGCCGTAAAGCCCGGGGATAAGGTTCGCTACGTCATACTTGCCGAGTGAGTGCCGCTGATGCAGGTACGCCCAACCAGCCGACTGTTAGGCAGATTGAAGTACGACGGCGCAGCCGTGAGCTTGGAAGACATGGAGAACGCCATCGCTGAAGGGGCCGTCTAGGACAATCCCAGCTTACCAGCAATCCAGAGCTTCAGCTAACTAGCACGCTGGACTTACGGCACAATCGACAGGTTCCCTGTCAGTACCAACCCGGGCCGTAGGCACATGCCCTTGTTATCGATAACCCCCATAAGTGATAATAAGAACATCGCTTATTCCCGGTTGCGTTAATAAGGACGATCTATTGTGCAGTCCTGTCTCGACCGCCGCCCTCACGGAAACATCGTACTAGTGACGGGCGGATATAGTGCGTTTGTGCCCGCGGCCATGCCTCCGCCAATTGGGTGGAATGCAACGCTCGCCGTCAGTCTGTCCGCGGCGGACCGCTCTATTGGCAGGCTTGCAGGAGAGGCACGGCACCTACCAAACCTCAATCTGCTGGCTGCCCTGTTCATTCGCAAGGAAGCCGTTCTGTCCAGCCGGATAGAGGGAACTCGGACCACGCTTGGTGAGCTGCTGGCATCAGAAGCCGGTGCGCCGGTCGAGCGTAGCCCAGCCGACTTGCACGAAGTCGGCAACTACGTCACCGCGCTTGAGTATGGGTTGAAGCGTCTGGATAGTCTGCCGCTCTCGTTGCGTTTTGTGCGCGAGCTGCATGAGCGGCTGATGCGCGGTGTTCGCGGCGACAGCGCCACGCCGGGGGAGTTTCGGCGCAGTCAGAACTGGATTGGAAGTCCCGGAAGCACACTTGCGGACGCGACCTATGTGCCGCCACCGCCATCTGAGCTTATGAACTGCCTTGCGTCCTGGGAGCGGTTTCTTCACGACGAGTCGTTGCCGCCGCTGGTTCATGTTGCGTTAGTTCACGCACAGCTTGAGGCGATCCACCCGTTCCTCGACGGCAACGGGCGTGTGGGACGTCTGCTGATTACGCTGCTGCTTGCCCAGCGAGGCGTGCTGCCGCAGCCGCTTCTGTACCTGAGCGCTTACTTCGAGCGCACGCGCCATGACTACTATTCGCACCTGCTGAACATCACCGCGCGCGGACACTGGGAAGAGTGGCTGGTCTATTTCCTGAATGGCGTTGCTGCTCAGTCCAACGAGACCATCGGGAAGATGCTCCGCATTGATGAGTTGCTGAAGGATTGGAAAGTTGAACTCGAGCGTGAGCGGTCGCGGCTTCCAGAGAGAGCACTGGAACAGTTCGTCGCCAACCCGTTCTGGACTGTCGGGGCGCTGGCCGAGCGGATGGAAGTATCATATCCAACTGCACACAGAGCCATCAACCGGCTTGTCGGCCTGGAAGCGGTCTCGCTTGTCGGAGAGTCACGTAGAAATCGGATGTATTGCGCTCAGGCAATCCTCGATGTGCTGGGTGAGCCGTAGATGGCAACTCACGGCACCATCGCCAGACTGCCCATAGGGTCTGGCACAAGCTCAAGGTAGATGAACGTCGTTCGGATCGAGCTGTGGCCCAGCCACCTCAAGGGCCAGAGCCTCAGACACTTGCAGGCCCGCGCGCCATTCAATCACCATCAGGAGTCGCGCCCTGGGATTAGGTGCGGCTCGAAGCAGTGCGTTGACCTCGTGGGCCTCGATGTACTCCGGCAGTTTCTTCTCGACCAGCTCAACCGTTTGGTCGGCTTTCTTCGGATACTGGCCCCGGGGACGGCGATTGCGCGTAGCCGGTGCGGTGTCGGGAACAGCGGGTAGGGTCTCGGTGGTCATGAGGCTAATTCGCCCTCAGTTTTACGCAGGTGATTCGCGGATGTTCAGTCTCGTTTCGGCGCGACTGTCAGTTGGATGTCGAGCGCGGCAAGTACCTTCATCACGGTGCCTATTCTTGGGTCGCGGTCTCCTGACAGCGCCTTGTACAGGCTAGGACGTCCCAGATGTGTCTCTTGGGCGATGGCGGTCATACCCTTGGCGCGCGCCACGTCGCCCACTGCGCGCGCGAAAAATTCGGGGTCGTTCTCTTCAAGCGCATCTATCAGGTATTCGATGATGCCCTCTTCATTGACACCGGCGAGAACCTCGGAAGCGTCCCAAGGAGTGTAGTTCTCTTTGCTCATCATCACCCTCATACTTCCCTCGCCATCTGCTGGGCGAGTCTTATGTCTCGCTGCTGGCTTGCCTTGTCGCCGCCGCACAGCAGGATAACCACCCTCTGCTGTCGAATTGTGTAGTAGATGCGATAGCCCTGACCGACATCAACCCGCAGTTCGCTTACGCCGCCCCCGACGGAACTATGATCTCCGAAGTTGCCGTCTCCAACGCGCCGGATGCGACCTGTGATTCGAGATCGTGCTCGGTGGTCGCGCAGCCGATTCAACCAGCGCCGGAATCTTTCGCTTTGGACTACTTCATATCTCACATAGACATTGTATCCAAAGGGCGACAAAATGCCAACATCCGAGACCACTCGAACTCTGCGCCACTTAAATACGCCATGGTTGCATTTGCGCCGCATTCAGCTCACAATTCTGGGCTGATGTCGTAGAAAGACGTGAAGACATCCGAAGCGTTGGAGTAGTGCCCTATGACGTGACGAACCTGCCGGACTTTCCGAAGAGTGCCGAGGCGTCAGAATTGGCATCGGACGATATGTCGGCATTGTACCCTGGCATTGTACCCTGATGAGGGGATATGTCATCTGCTATGAACGCCACGGCTGCTGCCTAACGATAGTTTCCGATTGGAACCGCTGTGAGGACGAATCGATTCCTTAGTGAATCAGTGTGTCGAGGTGAATCCAGAACTCACTCGCTATCACTCGGCAATCAGGACATTGGGATCATCGAACACTGCAATAGGCTATTTCTGGTGATAGTGTTCCATACGTTCCACAGTTTGTCGCTTGAGATGATAACGCATGCCATACACAGTGACTTCCCGCTCGATCACTGGAGGCATCTGAAAACTACGAATGTCGTGGAGTCGTCGTTTGCGGCGCTGAGGCTGCGTACTGACGCGGCGAAGCAATTCAAGAGGGTACAGGGTGACGGTTGTGATCTGGAAGATGCTGATGGTGGCGGAGGGCAGGTTCAGGAGGCTGACGGCAACGGAGTTGACGAAGGACGTACACCAGGGCGCTATCTACAAGGATGGAATCATTTGCACATAGCGACGCCTTCACTTACGGGAAGCGCCGATAAATGTCGCTACGATGACCGAATGCCACCAGTACCGCAACCTCGCTCTCGACGGTTACGCCCAGGCGGTAGTTGCCTATCCTGATGCGGTAGTCGTTTCCGCTCGCTGATTCGACCTTCTACACGGCGCGCACGCGAGAGATGGCGCCAGCGTTGAGTTCAGCACGGCGCATATGTACTTGCCTTCGTCCGATGCGTCGTCCACAACGAAAGCCGTGCGATACCCTGCGCCTATGCCGCAGTGGACTCTCACATTCCAGTCCAACAGGGGACTGACCGCCGACAGTATCTTGTTCAGGATGGTGCTTTCTTCGTCCATATCGCCCTTCCTATGGGTTGCGGTGCGGTTCAACGCATCTGGCGCAGCCCGCAGTCGCGCGCTTAGTATCTATGATAATGGGTAATCGTCCCAAAGGCGGTGTGCCCAAAGGCGGTGTGATAGCAAAATAGCGGGGAATCCTGATAAGATTTTGAGTGAATAACCAAAATCAAAGGAGTCCCCGCCAATGCCAAGAGTATAATTTACGCTGCAGGAGGTCAATGAGCATCCCGACACTCGCCCGTCGAGCTGCCCATATTGCGGCGGAGTTGCATTCCACAAGCAC
>JAGGDZ010000177.1 GCA_024648655.1 Chloroflexota bacterium
TCGTCCACCTGCGCCTTGATTCCGCAGCCGACGCCGCAGTACGGGCAGGTTGTCGTAACCTCTTTGGCGACCTCCAGCGGTGGCACCTTGACCTCTATCGCTCCCGTCGGACATACTGACAGACACTGCCCGCAGGTCGTGCATACCGATTCCACCAGCGGCCTCTCCGCGAACGTCCCGATTCTGCTCTGCGTTCCGGTGCCCAGCAGGTCAATCGCGCCGATGAACTGGTGCCCGTCCTGGCATGCCTGCACGCACCGCTGGCAAAGAATGCAGCTCTCCATCGCGATGTTGAACACCGGGTTGCTGCTGTCAACGGTCTCTCGTTCCCTGCCCTCCCAGCGCGGCTCAGTGATGCCGTGCTTGTCGGCCGCAATAGAAAGCTCCTTGTAGTTCTTATGCCCATTCGCTCCGTTGGATGGGAACATTGCCAGCGTCAATTCAAGCACACCTTTACGCATCGCCTGCACTTCCGGCGTATCCGTCCATACGCTCATGCCTTCAGTGACGGGTACTGCGCACGATGCCGGATAACCACGCACGCCTTCTATTTGCACAAGGCAAGTGCGACAAGCGCCTATCGGCTTCATGTCCGGGTCTTTGCACAGCTGCGAAATATAAGTGCCGGACTGGTTGATCGCGTCGAGCACAGTCGCGCCGTCCCCGACCTCGATTGTGTGTCCGTTGATGGCGAGAGTTGTAGTCATTAGACGCCTTCCTAGCTATTTATCACGCCGGACGCATGTCAATCTGTTGAGACATTTCCCTAGCCGAGTTTTCATCGATTTCAGCATGCCTTGTTTGTCATATTAGCGTTCCTTGACCATCATCGCCAGTTCATCGCCAAAAAAGTGCAGCGCGCTCAACACGGGATTCCCCGCCGTCTGTCCTAGCCCGCACAGCGACGCCGCGTTCACTAGTTCGGCGAGCTTTCGCAGGTCGTTCAGGTCGGACGCCGACGCCTTGCCCGCAATCAACTCGTCCACTAGTTCCACCATCCTCGGCGTACCTTCCCGGCATGGCGTGCACTTCCCGCATGATTCGGCTGCATTATATGCGGCGAGCTTTCGCATCATATCTACAACGCTCACACTGTCGTCCAACGCGATGATCCCACCCGCGCCCAGCATTACCCCCGATTCGTGAATGAAGCCCGGCGTTATCGGTGTGTCCAGCATCGACACAGGGAATATGCCGCTTGAAGGTCCGCCTACCGCGATCGAAGTCAATTCTCTGCCCTCGGGCAGCCCGCCACCCATCTCGAAGATAATCTCGCGCAATGTCGTTCCCATTGGCACTTCCGCAAGCCCCGCGTTCCTCACCGCACCGCTCAGGCTGATAATCTTCGTTCCCTTCGCGTCCTCAGTGCCGACTTCGGCAAAGGAGTCGCTTCCGTTTGAAAGAATGTACGGCACGCTTGACAGCGTTTCGGCGTTGTTTATGACCGTAGGCTTGCCCCACAGGCCCGCTTCAGTCGGGAATGGCGGACGTTGGCGCGGCTCACGGCGCTGACCTTCCATCGTGTTCAGCAGTGTCGTCTCGTCGCCGCAAACATAGCCGCCTGCTCCACGCATTATCTGAATTTCCAATGAGAACCTTGATTTCAGGATGTTTTCCCCGAGAATCCCCGCCTCGTACGCCTGCTCCAAGGCAACACGCATCCTCTCGGCGGACAGATTCGCCTCCGCGTTTACATAGATGTATGCTTGATGTACATTCGATGCGTATGCCGCAATGATTGCACCCTCAATCAAGCGATGCGGCACACCTTCCATCAAATGCCGGTCCTTGAATATGCCCGGCTCGCCCTCTTCACAGTTCACCACAAGGTATCGTGGAGTGTTCTTCACGCTGCGCGCCCCGCGCCATTTTAGTCCCGCAGGAAAGTACGCGCCTCCACGCCCGCGAAGTCCCGACGCCTGCACTTCCTCGATGACCTCTTCGGGCGATACTGACAGCGCGCGCGCAAGCCCTCGGTATCCGCCGCTGACAACATATTCTCCTAAGCTGAGAGCGTCCAGTATTCCACAACCGTCGAGCGTGATGCGACGTTGCTTGGCTGAGAAATCGGCGCTGCTCTGGTCTGGAGGAGGCGAGTCGGTCGGCTGCTGGAATACCAAGCCCTTTCTCACCATGCCCACCGTAACGTTCCGGTATTCACTGACCCGCCCGTCCGACGACCTGACTGATAGCTTGGGTCCCGCAAAGCACGCGCCGTCGCAGCCTGCCGTAACAAGGTAGGCATCACCGGGCAGCGTTTCCCGCAGCGCATCCACGACTTCATTAGCACCGACGGCAAGTGAGCAATGACCGACTTGTACCGTGACGCGAGTCATGCTGTTCTTCGAGTTCCGCTCTTCCTCAGCATGCATTCGAATGGACCGCAAGGCTTCCGAAACGGCGTCCGTCAAGACGACACCTCCCCAATGATAGCGCTCAGTTTACCCTCGGAGAGCCTGCCCCGCAACTCGCCGTCGATCTCCGCGACAGGCGCCACGCCGCATATGTAAGCACAAGGGGTCTCCTCCAGCGTAAAACTGTCCTGCACGCCACCATCAGCTAACACGGCGTGCGCTTCAGCCAGGAGCCGCTTCCCTCCGTTCATCCAGCAGCTAAGCCCGGTGCAGACGCGAATCACATGCTCGGCGGGCTTCCGAATGCGAAGCTCTGTGTAACTTGTCGCCGCACCATACACTTCGCTCGACGGTATCCCAAGATGCCAGCCCACGACCTCCATTGCCCAGTCCGGCAGGTAGCCGAATTCGTGGTGAAGGTAATGCAGCGCCGGTAGCAATTGCCCCCGATTGCGCGGAAACTTCTGCCGCAACGTGGCGCGAAGCTCGTTTCTCTCTCTGTTCAATCTTCCCTCTCTCTAGTCGCCTAGCACCGGCTTAAAGTCGATTTTCTCGCCCTGAATCACATCCTCCAACTCTAACTCCCGAATCTTTCCTTCCGGAATCGTGCCATCTTTATTCCAGCCCCGCGCGCGATAATACCCCGCCACCATCATATCCAGGTCGGCTCTGCTCAAACCTACTCCCTCAACTACCCCAGTTGGCAGCGTCTCATCGAACACGCGCTGCGGCAGTGTATCATCTTTGCGCGTCCAGCCCTCGCGGACATTGAACGCCTTCTTCAGATTGTTGATGCGCTCACCCGCCAACCGCAATTCGTCCGCCGTCATATCCCAGCCGGTGATGCGCTGATATATCTCCGCCGACTCTTCATACAGGTCGCGGAAGGCTTTTCGCAGGAACTTGCACCATATCAGCGAGTCCAGAACCGCAGAGAAATCCTCCCCCTCAGCCGTGATTCGGCCCCGCTCATCATCAACTTCCAGCCTGTTGACTCGTGAGGAGAAGTCCGCCTCGTATGCGGACGACCTGTTGTGGCAAGCTCCGCGCGTGCTCACCGCCAAGCCTAAAGCCATAGTCTTCAGGCTGCGTGGCTCGTAGCCCGGCATCTCCAGTCCTTTAACCTGCATCGCCCAGACGTCAGTCCCTTGCGCGACAATCCGCGATGCCCGCAAGCTACCCTCGGCGAGCAGGTCGCCTAAGCCCCTTCGCTCGGCGATGAATCTGATGCACTTTACCAGATCTTCTCCGCTGCCGAAGCGCAGATCAATGCCTCTGGTGTCTTTCACAGTCAGTATGCCGCGCTCGAAGCACTCCATCGCCCAGGCGATAGTCGCGCCTACGCTGATTGTGTCCATGCCAAGCTCGTCGCACAGCGTGGAGGCACGTATTACCGTGTTGCCGTCTGCCACGCCCACCAGCGGCCCCAACGCATAGGCGCTTTCGTACTCCATGCGCCCTGTGGCCTTCTCGCCGCTGTCGCTGGTTACGAGAATCTTCTCGCACCCAATGGTGCAGTTGGCGCAGTGTGCGTTCTTCACGAAGTTCGACTCATGAAACTGCTCCGCACTTACGCCTTCTGCTCCGTCGAAGGTCGATTGCTGGAAGTTGCGAGTAGGAAGCGTGCCAAGGCTGTTGAATACCGACACGTTCGCCATTGTACCCAGCGTCCTGTACTTCTCGGTTGCAGGACCAAGACTGCGCCGCGTCAAGTCCGAGCCAATCTTGTTCAGTGCATCATAATCATAGACCGGCACGGATTGTGTGCCCTTCACGGCAATCGCTTTGAGATTCTTGGAACCCATCACGGCGCCCGGGCCGGTCCGCGCCGCCTGCCGACCACCGTCGTTCGTAATGCTGGCGAACCGTACCAGATTCTCGCCCGCAGGCCCAATGCACGCCACCCGCCTGCGATGTCCTAGCCGTTCCTTGACTGAGCGTTCCGTTTGCGATGTGCTGAGACCAATCAAATCATTGGCGTCAAGAAAGTCCACCTCTCCATCGTCTATGGATAGCAGGCACGGGTATTCGCTCCTACCCGTGATAATGAGCGCATCACAGCCCGTCTTTTTCAGTTCGGTCGCCATGAAGCTGGACGACAGCGAATCGCCAATGAATCCCGTAAGCGGCGATTTTGTAAGCACTGCGAACTTGCTGGATGTGGTGAGCCTGCTGCCTACAAGTGGACTGGTAACGAATATGAGTGGGTTGTCCGGTGAGAGGGGCTTGGCGCCGGGAGGACAGTGCTCGTACAGCAGGTGCGCGCCAAGGCCGGTACCCCCTATGAAGCGGCGCAGCACATCGGCATCCAACTTCTGCCAGCGGCTCGTCCGGCGAGTTAGATCGACTAGTAGCGTCCTACCATTGTAGCCGTACAGCACTTCACCCTACCCGGTAGCGAAATTGCCGCAATAGAACGCTATGCCCTCGTGCGGCTTGAGCACATTGTAACATGCAAGAGAAGTACCGCCTCAGCCGCCTGCGTGATCGGTCTTCATATTCGATATTTCCGCATTTCCGCGCGGGCGGGAATCCACTGGCGGATGTCCCACTCACTTCTGCAACACTGGCACATATCCAAGATGCTAATGCTTTAACCCCCCGCTTGGCTTGAAAATAAGAAAAGCGTGTCGTCTTCATTTAGAACGATTGGACCACTCTCAACGAACTCGGTGCCATTGAGGTTGAGCGTGTAACTCTCTAGCAAGCCGCCCAGGTCTTCGCGCAGCGCTACACCGACAAGCTGAGGACATGCATTCGCGAGTGCGGCCGTAAGAATGGCGCTGCTTGACTTGGCGGGCAATTCTAATTCCACCAGCCTGCGCCCACAGGCAAGACGAGCAGTGCCGAACAGCTCAACTCTGACGCGGACCTTCTGCGCCACGATGGACTACTTGCCCTCGTGCGCGAGCGTGAGTGCGCGAGACAGGTCTTCGGGTGTGTTCACATTGAAGAAGCTAAGGTGTTCGGAGTCAAAACGGTCAATTTCATCCGCACTGACATACCGGACGCGCACATCGTCGAAGAACCCCGCAATTTTCAGTTTTCCCGCCTTCAGCCGGCGCTCAATGTGTGGCAAGCAGGCTTTGGAGTACAGCGCATGCGTTGGCTCCGGATACCCGTCCGGAACGGGAACAACGGCGTCATAGTTGGGACGCAAAGCGATCATCTGTCTCATCAGCCCGGCATTCAAGAATGGCATATCGCAAGCGGCAACGAAGCCCCATTCATTGGTAGCGGCAGTAAGCCCGGTGAATATGCCGCCGAGCGAGCCTGAGTCTGCATAGATATCTATGACCGTCTTCGCATTCTTGGGAAGGGGAAGCTCCTCTCCGCGCGTCTCATTATTTACTACGACGACTGTCTCACTCGTCAACTCGCTTAGCCGCCCTATGACGCGAGAAATAAGCGGCTCACTGCCGATAGCCTCAATCGCCTTATCCCTTCCCAATCGCCTGCTCAGCCCTCCTGCAAGCACTATTCCGGTCAGTCCCATCGCTCTGCCTTTCCTGTTCTGTGCATCCCTTCCGTCAGTGTATTTCGGCTGCCACTCTGAACGAATTGAATGGTCTGAAATCTCTGCCTGAAAGCAATGCCTCCAATCGTCAAGGCTGTTCACTTCCTCCATCCCCCCGAAATGACTTGAGCGAGGAGCCTACCCTTCACTCAATTGTCATTCTGAGCGCAGCGCACCGGAGTAAAGAATCTGAAATCTTTGCCAAAAGATAACCTCTTTTGGTAGTTGAGGACCCTAGATTCTTCAATTCGTTCGAAATGACAGCTCGTTCGAAATGACAGCGGACTTTCAGACACTTAAGGTCAACGGCGTTGCATCTGGAATACCGGATACCTACCCCACTCAGCCCCATCAAGGTAGAAGGCTAGAGCCTATCAGTCCCTGTCCTGAGCTTGTTGAAGGATTGCCGAAGGTATGGGCGAAGCTTCCATCAAAGCAACGCTGAACTTTGTGCCAACACCGCCAACCATCGCTTATGAAACTTCCGCCGCGACCTGCCCCATGGATGAAGTGTCATAGCCGCCGAGCGCATCCACTTCAGCCCTGAATGCATCGCCCCGAATTACTCCAAGGGCGAACTGAACAGGCTCGCTCTTGTAATGTTCCGAGGGTATCACAAGGTCATACTGCTCCGAAAGCAGAGGGACAAAGTCCAATCCCATCGCGTTCGCCGCGGACAAAATACCCAGCCCAACGTCTGCGCGCCCACCCGCCACTGCCGCCGCAATCGCAAGGTGTGTGTACTCCTCCCGGTCATACCCTCGAATGTCCTCAGCTTCTATGTCCAGTTCCCGCAGCTTGTAGTCCAGCAGCAGCCGCGTCCCCGACCCACGCTGCCGATTGAGAAACACCACGTCTTCCCGTATCAAGTCCTCCAGCGCGCCAACGCCCTTGGGATTGCCACTCGGCACTATCAACCCCTGAATCCGCTGCACGAAGTTTACCGCAACCACCTCCCGCCCCTTCAGGAAGCGCCGGATGAACGACAGATTGTATTCCCCAGTTTCTTCGTCCAGCAAATGCGACCCCGCCATATGTGCCTCTCCGCGCGCCAGCGCAAGCAAGCCTCCCATGCTGCCGACATTCGATGATGCCAGCGTCATGCTCGGTTGAGCGCGCCGCACATGGCTCGCCAGCAAGTCCAGCGTCATGTCGTGGCTGCCTATGACCACCACGGTGTCATCAATCGCCTCTGCGGGACGAAGCAGATCTACGCTGACTTCCGCGCCCGCATCCAGCCCTT